>NZ_JBHTRF010000022.1:0-117108 GCF_042796115.1 Kitasatospora sp. NPDC056446
TTTCGGCGGCGGGTTCTGTTGTTTATCATCCCCTGGGGGGGCCGCCGCCCGGGTGGGGGGGGGGGGGCGGCGCCCCGCCCGCCCCCCGACAGCCGGGAGAAAGCGGCCTGCCGAAGGATCGGGCTCATCCGATCCGGCCCGGGTCGGGCCCGACAACGACCGAGGTGAATCCGTGTCCTCACGTACGAACGGCAACGGCGGCAACGGCGGTAGCGGCGGCAGCGGCCGACTCCGGGGTGCGGCACTCGCGGCCGCCGCCGTGGCGGTGCTGTCGGCACCGGCGGCGACCGCCGCCACGGCGGCCGACCCGGCCCCGGCCCGGCCGCTGACCGCCGGTTCCGCCCTCGCCACCGCCCCCGGCGCGGCCGGCGCCCCCGGCACGCCCGGCGCGGCACTGGCCGGTCTCCAGGCCGTCGCAGGCGGGGACGGCACGCTGGAGCTGCGCAACTTCAACAGCGGCAAGTGCCTGGAGGTCGCCGATTCCCGGCGCGACAACGGCGCGCCCGTCCAGCAGTGGGACTGCGTCGGCGCCGCCACCCAGCGCTGGCGCTACGTCACCGTCGCGAGCGGCGAGCGGCCGACCGTCCTGCTGGTCAACGCCAACAGTGGCAAGTGCCTGGAGGTCGCCGATTCCCGGCGTGACAACGGCGCGCCCGTCCAGCAGTGGGACTGCGTCGGCGCGACGGGCATCCCGACCCAGCAGTGGGTGCTCTACGGCTCGTGGACCGGTCCCTACACCGGGGTCGGGCTGGTCAACAACAACAGCTGGAAGGTGCTGGAGATCCCGGACGGCCGTCGCGCGAACGGGGTCCACGCCCAACAGTGGGACAGCGACCCGAACGCCTCCACGCAGGTCTGGTTCGAGTGGTGGACCGGCTCCACCGGCCCCGGCCTGCGGGCCCGCCGCTGAACCTCGGGGCCGTCGCCGCGTCGGCGGCCGCTCGCGGGCCCGTGGAGCAGGGGACCACGGGCCCGCGAACAGCGACACCGGGTGCGGGGGCACGAGCGGTCACCAGCCGCCCCACCACCTCGCCTTGTAGAGGTGCGTGCCGCGCAGCGCCCGCGTCCCCTCGGGCCGGTGCAGGGTGATCACCGTGGTGCACCAGTCGCACGGGCCGGTGTGCTCCGGGGTCACCGTGAGCAGCCGGCCGGTGCGGCCGGGTTCGTCGCCGATGCTCTTGACGTCCCGCTCGGCGGCCGGTTCGGTCAGGTGGACGGGGGTGAAGCGGCCGGCGGCGGGGTCGTAGGTCCAGAGGCCGGTCAGCGTGCTCACCCAGAACAGCCCGGGGGCGGCCAGCACGGGCGCCAGGTCGTGGCCGCCGGGGCCGGGCAGCGGGACGCTCCGGACGACGGTGAGGGCGGGCGCGGCCGGGCTGCCGCCGACCCGCAGCGCGTACAGCGCGGAGCCGCCAAGTGCCCAGAGCAGGCCGGTCCGCGCGTCCCAGTGCACCCCGTGCGCGTCGGCGAGCGGGACCTCCACGAAGGCCGTCGCGCGCGGGCCCTGCGAGGCCGCGTACAGCCTGACCCAGCCCCCGGCGCTCGCCGCGACGGCGACATTGCCGTCCGGCAGCAGCTCGATGCTGTGCGGGTTGACGGACCGCCCCAGGTCCGCTGCCCAACGGGTCCGGCCGGTGGCGACCTCGACGACCGCGGCGAGCCCGCCGGAGGCGGTGGTCAGCAGGTAGCGGCGACCCTGCCGGACCCGGCTCTTCGCCTCGTCCGGGTTCGTCCAGCTGCGGGCCGGCGCGAGGTCCGCCAACTCCGGTGCCCGGTCGGCGCTCCAGCCCCACACCACCGGCAGCCGGTCCGGCCCCCGGTAGGCCATCAGCTCCTCGGCGCTCTGCAGGACCAGCACCCGCCGGGATGCCTGGTCCACCACCGCGACCTGCCAACCGGGGGACCGTCCGTACGCACGGGCGGCGGGCACACAGAGCAGCAGGGCGAGGCACAGGGCCGGCAGGGTTCTCCGCATCACGCACCCACGGTCGCCGCCACCGGGGGGCCGCGCACGGCGGCGCGCCCGAACGGCGGCCCACCGCCCGGGCGGCCGCCGGGGCGGCCGGGTGGCCGGGCCGCGTCGGTGGCGGGCCCGGCCGTCGGTCGCGGGCCTCAGCCCCGGCCGGAGACCAGGTCGGCGACCCGGGCGATCGGCGAGGTGGTGGCCCGTCCGGCCGACTCCTGCCGGTCGGCGGCATGGTAGGCGGCGTACATCGCGTGCACCCCGAGCCAGCGCAGCGGCTCCGGCTCCCAGCGCCGCACCGAGTGGCCGACCCACGGCAGCCCGGTCAGCTCGGTGTCGCGCCGCAGCACCAGGTCGCACAGGGTGCGCCCGGCCAGGTTGGTCGTGGTCACCCCGCTGCCGACGTACCCGCCCGCCCAGCCGAGCCCGCTCACCCGGTCCAGCTCGACGGTGGCGCACCAGTCCCGGGGGACGCCGAGGACGCCCGCCCAGGCGTGGTCGATCCGGGCACCGGCCGCGGCGGGGAAGAAGCGGTTCAGGATCGCGCGGAGCTGGCGGACCGTCTCCACCTGGGTGCCGCCGTCCGAGTCCGTCCGCGAACCGAACCGGTACGGCACGCCGCGCCCGCCCAGCGCGATCCGGTCGTCCGCGGTGCGCTGCGCGTACATGTAGGCGTGCGCGAAGTCGCCCAGCACCTCGCGGCCCTGCCAGCCCGCCTCCGCCCAGAACGCGGCGGGCAGCGGCTCGGTGGCGACCATCGCGGAGTTCATCGGCAGCCAGGTCCGCCGCTCGCCGCGCAGCCCGGCGGTGAACCCCTCGGTGGCGCGCAGCACGTGGTCGGCCGTGACGGTGCCGTACGGGGTGACGGCGCGCGGCTTGCGGTAGGCGCTGCCGGGCAGGATCGCGGTCACCGCGGTGCCCTCGTACACCTCCACGCCGAGCCCCCGCACCACCCGGGCCAGCCCGCGCACCAGCTTCGCCGGCTGGATCCGCGCGCCGTAGCGCGACCAGGAGCCGCCGAGGGTCCCGGCGACGCCGACCCGGTCGGCCGCCTCCTTCGCCCCCAACAGCTCGACCCGGCCCTCGCCGTAGGCCCGCTCACCCTCGACGAAGGCCCGCAGGCGCTCCAACTGGGGCTTGCTGCGGGCGACTTCGAGCACGCCACCGCGGACGATGTCCGCCTCGATGCGCTCGGCGGCGGCGACGTCCACGACCTCTCCGACGGCCTCGTCCATCATCCGCTGCATGGCCGCCGCGCGCCGCTGCCCGTACCGCTTCGCGAACGCGCCCCGCCCCGCGAAGCCGTTGTACAGCCAGCCGCCGTTGCGGCCGGAGGCGCCGTAGCCGCAGAAGCGCTGTTCGAGGAGGACGATCCGCAGCGAGGGGTCGGCCTTCTTCAGGTAGTAGGCCGTCCAGAGGCCGGTGTACCCGCCGCCGACCACGCACACGTCGGCGTCCCGCTCCCCCGGCAGCCGGGGGCCCGCCTCGGGCACACCGTCCGCCGCGTACCAGAACGACACCTCGCCGTTGACCGCCGCCACCGGAAACCTCCCACACCCTCGCTGACCTGCCCGGACGCTACCCCGGGCCGGCGGGTCGGACCACCCGTCACAGTGCCAGGATCGCCGGCCGCGACCAGCCACCCTGTCAGCCGCCCGACGGCCCCCGGTCGGCCGCCGTCACTCCCCGAGCAGGTCCAGGGCCCGGGTCCAGCTGTACGCACCGGGCGTGGCCTCCGCGACCCGCACCCCCATCCGCCGGAGCTTGTCGAGGCTCTCCCCGTACGCCGGATGGGCCGCCTGCGCGGCACTCAGACACGGCTGGACGGCCACCGGGATCCCCCACCCGTACGACTCGCAGAGGATCCCCAGCGCGAGCGTGTCCGAGATGCCGAGGGCCCACTTGTTGATCGTGTTGAAGGTCGCCGGGGAGACCACCAGGGCGTCCGGATCCGGCAGCGGCCGGGGGTCCCCGGGCTTCCGCCAGGCGGAGCGGATCGGGTACCCGGTCTGCGCGACGATCGCTTCAGCGTCCAGGAACCCCATGGCGTTCGGCGTCGCAACCACCCCGACGACCCACCCACGGGCCTGCGCGGCGGAGACCAACTCCCCCACCCCGCCCGCCACTCCGGCCGCACACACCACGACGTACAGCACCCGCTGCTTCGCCTCGGACACCCCGAAATCCCCACTCTCGAACCCTTGCGGACCCCAGAACAGTAAGCCGCCCGCACCTCAGGTCTCAGATCTCATCAGGACCTGACCGCCAGGTCCGCGTGCACGACCTTCCCGAGGGACTCCACCGCCGCACCCCAACGCCCCTTGGTGAGGTCGTGGACCAGGGCCAACCCCCGGTGCCCCTCCTGGTCCCTCCCCGCCACCATCAACGCCGGCATCGCCCGCGACCCGTCCGGGCCGGTCGACCGGTGACACCTGCGGACCGTGGACGGCCGCCTCACGATCCGCCTTGCCGGGCCGGCTCATCGCACCACTCCTCAGTCGGGCCAGGGGCCGGGCGGCCCGCACATCACCCAAGCCCTTCCAGAGCCGCTCCAAGGACTCCGATCCAGTGACTCCAAGTCGAGGTCACCGCACTCTCCGTGGCCATAGGATCGGGATCACGCGTTCAAGGGAGCGAGCAGTGGACCGTCAGTCGGACCCGCACCAGACCGTCGCGGGGCTCCTCGACAACCCCCGCTTCCTGGCGGCGTGCGCGGCACGCGACATGGGAACCGTCTTCCGACTCCTGAACTCCCGTGGCCTCAGCACCCGTCGGCTGGCCGCCGCTGCCGACATCACCCAAGGCCGGCTGTACGACTACATGAACGGCAAGACCCGGGTGGAGAAGCTCGCACTGTTCGAGCAGATCTCCGACGCGCTCCACATCCCCGGCCATCTGCTGGGTCTCGCCCGACGCCCGTGGGAACCACTGGCCACCACCGCCAAGCCGCCGGCCCCCGCCTCCCCGGGCGCGGCAGCGGACGACCTCGCGGCCGTGGAGGCCTTCCGCTCGGCCGACCGACAGACCGGTGGCGGTCGGCTCTACTCCGCGGTGGTCCGCCACCTGTCCGTCAACGTGGCTCCCAGACTGGTCGACATCGGCAGCAGCCCGCAGGTATTCGCCACCGCCTCGGCGCTCACCGAAATGGCCGGGTGGATGGCACACGACTCGGGCCGCGACAAGACCGCCGCACACCACTTCTCCCGTGCCTTCACACTCGCCCAGGCGGCAGGCGACACCTCGCTCGCCGCCCACATCGCCGCCAGCACCAGCCACTTGACCCTGCACAGCGGAGATTCCTCCCACGCCTCGCACTGGGCCACGGTCGGCATCGACCTGGCGCGCCGAGGTCCCCACCCGCCGAGCCTGGCGGCCCGGCTGAACACCATGCTCGCCCGCGCCCTCGCCGCCTCCGACCAGTTCGGACCCGCCATCCGCGCACTCGACCTCGCCCACGCGGCCCTCGCCACCCGTGCGGACGACTCCCACCCGTGGTTGAGCCCGTTCGACCACGCCACGCTCGCCAGTGAGTCCGCTCTCGTCTTCGCCGACCTCGACCGATCCGGCGACGCCCTCCGGTGCGCCGAGCAGGCTGTCGCCCTCCGCGAGGACGGCCGCACACGTTCGCTGGCGTTCAGCCGGATCACCCTCGCCCGCAGCCACGTCCGATGCGGCGACCTCGATGCCGCGGTGTCGGTCGGCACCGACCTCCTCGCCACCAGCCCCACCCTCGGATCCGTACGGGTCGTCACCCAACTCGACGATCTGGCCGAACTCCTCGGCAGGCACCGCGACTACCGCCCCGTCCGGGAATACCTGGCACGATTCGACGAAGCGAACAGAGCAAGACTCCTTCTGCTCGCCGACATCATCCCGGAGCCTCGGGGAGGTTCATCGTGAGACCGGCACCCACCGACACCGACGCCTGGAACGCCTACCTCGCCGAAGGCAACGCGAAACAGGCCCGCAAACGCGTCTCGGCCGACGTCGTCCTGCGCGACGAAGCCGGCCGCGTCCTCACCGTCAACCCGACCTACAAGGACGGCTGGGACCTGCCCGGCGGCATGGCCGAGGCCAACGAACCGCCCGACCAGGCCGCCGTCCGCGAGCTGCGCGAGGAGCTGGGCCTCACCGTCACCATCCACGGCCTGCTCGTCGTGGACTGGGTCTCCCCGCACGGGCCCTGGGACGACCAGCTCGCCTTCCTCTTCGACGCGGGCACCCTCTCCCCGGCCCTCGCGGCCACCCTCCGCCCGCACGACGACGAACTCTCCGAAGCCCTCTTCCTCCCCGCCCCCGAAGCCGCCGCACGCCTCCTCCCCCGCCAGCGCAACCGCCTCCGGGCCGCCCTGCGCGCACTCGGCGACGGGCGCGTTCGCTATCTGCGGGACGGCACGGAACCAGGGCGCTTCGAGTAACTGACTGATCAAAGGATGATGAGATGACCGAGAACGGGCGGATCTTCCGTGAGGCGTGGATCGCCGGGGTGCGCAGGCACTTCCCGGGCGAGCCGAAGCCCGGGTATGTCACCCCCTGGGAGGAGACGCCCGACTGGGAGCGGGCGTCCGCCGCCGCTGTGTACGGGCAGGTCCGCGACTTCGTCGCCGTCTCGTCCGGGGCGACCGCCAGGCTCACCCGCGAGCAGAAGGGCCGGTTCGTCGCGACCTGCTGGATCGCCCAGATCCACAAGCACATCGAGGACCCCAAGCCCGGCTACGTCGCTGACTGGGACGATCTGCCCAAGTGGCAGCAGGAAACCGACGCCGACATCTTCGAGGCCATCGAACAGCAGCTCTGAGCCCCGCTCCCCGTCGCGCCCTCTCAGGCTCTCTCAGGGGCTCCTCAGGGCCGGTGGTACGCCGTCAGGTGGACACCGCGCTCTGCCGCTGAGGTCGCGGACGCTGCGGACGCCGCGTGCGCCCGGCTCCACCACTGAGACCGCACGGGCCGGTGCCCGCTCCCGCTCGGCTGCGGGGGCGGGCACCGGTCGTGTCAGACCCGCCGGTCTCAGCCGATGGTGGAGCCGGTGATCGGGGCGGACAGCTCGACGGTCTCGCCCTTGAGGCCCGCCTTGACGAACTGCCAGGTGAGGCCGCTGATGACGCCCTTGTCGAGCGGGGCCAGCTTGGCGAAGGCCGGCTGGCTGAGGTCGATGTGGGTGGAGTCGCAGGAGGGACACTGGTCCTTCACCGGGACGGTGATGGTCTTGCCCTGGTACGTCACCTTGACCGAAATGCCCTTGCAGACCGGGTCGTTGTTCGGGTTGGCGGTGGTCCACCAGGTGTGCGACACGGCGACCAGCATCTGCGAGGAGGCGTTGATCGGGGTGCCGCAGGCGCCGGTGCCGCCATCGGTGTAGTAGGTGGCCTTGCCGGTCATGGGCTTGTTGATCGGTATCGCGGCACTGGCGGTGCCGGCGGTCAGGGCGATCAGGGCGGCTGCGGCGAGCGGGGCGCCCGCGAGGATCCTGAGGTTCTTGCCGATGGCGCGCATGGTTCGGTCCCTCCGGTTGTGCTGGCGAACGTGCTGGTCATGGGCATGACAGCAGGAAACCACCGAAGCCTCACGGCAGTTCGGCGACCCGATGCCCACCCTTGTGAAGGGAACGTATGCGCTCGTCCTCGGCATGGTCCAGACCTCCACGATGTTGGCATCACCACAAGTCAAGGATCTTTACGAATGCGGCCGAAGGGGCGAAGATGCGTGACCGCGCTACCACGGAGGGTGTTGACAGGCCGTCACCCGTACGCCTGTCCCGGAGGACCCGCCCCATGCGCACCGCTCTCGCCGCCCTGCTCCTCGGCGCCGCCCTGCTCCCGGCCACCGCCGCACCCGCGGCCGCGGACTCCCCGCTCCGCGAGGTCAACCAGGGCTACAGCATTCCGGTCGGTGCCGTCACCGATCTCGGCGCCCTGCCCGTCCTCGGCGGCCTCGGGCTGGACTTCGCCCGGCTGCTCGGGCAGTAGCCCCCGACGCCCCGTCACCGAACGTAGCGAGCACGCCGACCGCGGCGAGCGTGCCGAGCACCGCGAACACGTCGAGCGCGGCGAGCACGCCGCCCTCAGGGCAGGCGTCGGCCCCGGCGCGGGAACCGCCCGCGCCGGCCCGGATTTCTTCCGCTCCGCAAGTTAGTAACCCCCACACCCGCACGACAAGGCCGAACGCGCGGCCGTAGCGCGCCCGCCATCCTCCCGTCATCGGCGGCAACGGGCCGCAAGAAGCCGCAAGCAGCCGAAACGAATCGGCAACACCCTTTCCCACCAGGCAAGATGACGATTGACAGCGGCCTGCGCCCTTCAGCACGATGAGACCCGAGCCCAGTCGCGACGAGCCGGAAGGAGGGCCGATGCACACCGCTGTCCGCCCCGTTCCCCGCCGTTGCCCGCGCCGCTGTTGTCGCGGCGCGCTCGCGTCCTGACCGTCCGCCTGACCGTTCGCCGGACCGGACCGTCCTCCCGCGCACCCACCGTCGTACCCCGCCGCACGCCGGGGCCGTACGCCCACCCCTGCCCGGACGCCCTCCGTCGCGCCCGCCTGCCATCACTCACCGTCACCGCATCCCCCCTTGAAAGGGCACCGCCATGACCACCGCCCCGACCGCCCCCACCGCCCCCAGCACCCCGACCGCGCCCGCCACCGCCCTGCGCCTCACCCCCGCCGCCGGCCGGATCGGCGCGATCGTGCACGACATACGCCTCGGCGGCGACCTGCCCGCCGAGACCGTCGCCGCCCTCGAAGCCGCCCTGTACGAGCACAAGGTGCTCTTCTTCCGCGGCCAGCAGCACCTGGACGACGCCGCGCAGGAGGCCTTCGCCCGGCTGCTCGGCGACCCGGTCGGCCACCCCACCGTGCCCAGCGCGGACGGCCGTTACATCTTCGAGCTGGACGCCACCAAGGGGGTGCGCGCCAACAACTGGCACACCGACGTCACCTTCGTCCCGTCCTACCCGAAGGCGTCGATCCTGCGCGCCCTGGAGGTCCCGCCGGCCGGGGGCAGCACCGTCTGGGCCAACACGGCCGCCGCCTACCGCGACCTGCCCGCGCCGCTGAAGACCCTCGCCGAGAGCCTGCGCGCCGTCCACACCAACGACTACGACTACGCCGCCCGGCTCGCCCTGCGCCCGGAGCTGGCGAACAACGCCGAGGTCGCCAAGCTGTTCCGGGAGGTCTTCGTCTCCACCGCCTTCAAGACCGAGCACCCGGTGGTCCGGGTCCACCCGGTGACCGGCGAGAAGACCCTCCTGCTGGGCGCGTTCGCGCAGCGCATTCAGCTCCTGTCGGGCGACGACAGCAAGGCCCTGATCGACCTGTTCCAGCGCTACGTCGAGCGGCTGGAGAACACCGTCCGCTGGGACTGGCAGGTCGGCGACGTGGCGATCTGGGACAACCGCGCCACCCAGCACTACGCGGTCGCGGACTACGGCGACGAGCCGCGCCTGGTGCGCCGGATCACCCTGGACGGCGACCTGCCGGTCGGCGTGGACGGCACCCCCAGCCGTCTGCTGGAGCCGGCCGACCCGCCACGGGTGCCCGGCCTGGTGCCCGCCGCGGAGCTCGAAGCGGCGAACTGACGGGCCCCGGAGACCGCACGCCCGCACCACGGAACGCGACGAACGAGACGAACGAGGCCATGTCGACTCCCCTCCGCGCCGGCGACGACCGCCGGGACGCCAACGCCGCAGCCGTCCTGCGCACCGTGCTCGACCACGGGCCGGTCGCCCGCAGCCGGATCGCCGAGTTCACCGGGCTCAGCGCCTCGGCGGTGTCCCGCCAGACCGTGGACCTGGTCCGGCTCGGACTCCTGCGCGAGCGGCCGGAGTTGGCGGGCGGCGGGGCCGGTACGGTCGGCCGCCCGCAGCTCCCGCTCACGGTGGACACCGACCGGCTCGCCGTCGCCGGGCTGCACATCGGCGTGCCGTACACCACCGTGGCGCTGCTCGACCTGCGCGGCCGGGTGCTGCGGCGCAAGGAGCTCTCCAACCGCGGCCGGACCGGGCCCGCCGTGCTGAAGCCGCTGCTGGCCCGGCTGCCCCGGCTGGTCGACGCCCTGCGCGGCGACCGTACGGTGGTCGGGCTGGGCGCCGTCAGCGGCGGCTCGGTCGATCCGGAGCGCGGGCTGATGCTGCGCCACGGGCCGCTGGACTGGCGGGACCTGCCGCTGCGCGCCCTGCTGGAGGACGCCACCGGGCTGCCGGTCCAGGTGGACAACCACGCCCGGGCGCTCACCCAGGCGGAGATCCTCTTCGGCCATCCGGCCGCGCGCCGCAGCATGGTCCAGCTGTTCGTCGGCCATGTGGTGGACGCGGCGCTGGCGGTCGCGGGCACGGTCCACCTGGGCCCGCCCGCGGCCACCGGCGACCTCGGCCACCTCCCGGTGACCGGCACCGTGACCGATCCGGACGCGCGGAGCGACGCCCGCTGTCACTGCGGCCGGCTCGGCTGCCTCTCGGTGGCCGCCTCCGACACCACGCTGTTCGAGGCGGCCACCGCCGAGGGGGTCACCGACGGCCCGGACCGGGCCGGCCTGGTCGCCGCCGTCCGGCGCGGCGACCCGAGGGCGGACCGGCTGGTCCGCAACCGGGCCCGGATCATCGGCCGCGCCCTGGCGCTGCTGGCCGACGTGGTCAATCCGGACCTGCTGGTCCTCACCGAGACCTTCGCCCTGCTCGACCCCGGCTACCTCGACGTCGTCCGCGCCGAGTTCGCCCTCCGTTCGCACCTGCGCCGGGACGCCGACCTGCTGATCGCCCAGCAGCGCGGCGCCGATGTCCTCGCGGTGGCCGCCGGCGCCCCGGTGCTGGGCGAGCTGTACGCCCGGCCGGTCCGCGCGCTCCCGACGGCACCGGCCCGTGGCCCGGCCCGCACAGACGCCCGCACGCCCACCGCCAGCGCCGCTCCCGTCCTCGCCCTCCGCCCGTGACCCCGCAGCCCCGAAGGACCGCCATGACCGCGCTCACCCGTCCCTCCGCCCCGAGCCGCCGCGCCCTGCTGCGCGCGGGCCTCGCCGGTGCCGGCCTGCTGACGCTCGCGGCCTGCCGGTCCGCCGTCGACGAGGCCGCGCACGCCGCCGACGCCCCGGGCACCGCCGGGAGTCCGGACGCCCCGCGACGCGGCGGCGTGCTCTCCGTCGCCACCGGCATCGACTTCACCCCGAGCCTGCTGTTCGCCCAGAGCGCCAACACGCTCGTCCAGCGCCTGGTCTTCAACACCCTGACCAGGTACGACGACCAGCTCCGGCCGCAGCCCGAACTCGCCACCGCCTGGGAGGTCGCCCCGGACGGCCTGAGCGTCACCCTCAGGCTCCGTGAGGACGTGCTCTTCCACAGCGGCCGCCGGTTCACCGCCGACGACGTGGTCTTCGCCGTCCGGAACCTCCAGAACCCGGCCCGCTCCGCCCAGTTGCGCTCGACCGCCGCCACCGTCACCGACTTCCGCAAGAACGGCGACTTCGAGCTGACCCTGGTGCTCGCCCATCCGGTGAGCAACCTCTTCGACCTCTTCGAGTTCATGATCATCCCGGATTCCGGCACCGTCGAGGACGCCGTGGCGGGCACCCGGCTGATCGGCACCGGCCCGTTCACCCTCACCGACCGCAAGCCCGGCTCCTCGCTCACCTTCGCCCGCAACGACCGCTACTGGAACCCCGGCCGCCCGTACCTCGACGGCGTGGAGATCAGGGTCGTCCCGCAGGCCGAGTCCCTGCTGTCCTCGCTGAAAACCGGCCAGACCCACCTGTCCTACAACGTCCGCGGCAAGGACGTCGCCGGCCTGCGCGGCGACCCCCAGTTCCGGATCAAGCAGTACGACACCGGCTCCGGCGCCTACTACATCGGCGTCAACGTCACCGCCGAGCACGTCGGCGACAAGCGCGTACGCCAGGCCATCGCCTGGGCGATCGACCGCGAGCGCTTCGTCCAGCAGGCCCTCGGCGGCTACGGCAGCGTCTCCTCGGTGCCCTGGCCCAAGTCCTCCCCCGCCTACACCGAGGCCGACGCGGCCCACTACCGCCACGACCCGGACCGCGCCCGCGCCCTGCTCAAGGAGGCCGGCCTGGAGCGGATCACCCTGCCCTTCGCCCACTCCAGCGAGCCGGGCCCGACCGCGACCGCCCAGATCCTGCAGTACGACCTCCAGCAGGTCGGCATCGACACGGTGCTCCAGCCCACCGACTCGCCGACCATGCAGAAGCAGCTCATCTCCCAGTCCATGCCCGCCCTGTGGACGCTCAGCCACGGCTTCGCCCAGCTCCACCCGGCCACCCTCGCGGTCAGCGCGTACCCGTTCAACGAGGCCAGGAACAGCTCGCGCTTCACCTCCCCCGCCTACACCGACGTGGTGCAGAAGGCCTGGAACCGCAGCGACAGCGACAGCCCCGACGCCAAGGCCCTCTACCGGCAGATCACCGACGTCCTGCTGGACGAGGAGTTCGTGATCGACCTCGCCATCGCCGGACTGGTCGAGGTCGCGGGCCGCAGGGCCCAGGGCGCCACGCTCAACAAGTTCGGCTACCTCAACCTCGACGACGCCCATCTGACGGCCTGAGCAGGACGGCCCGGTACCCGACCCATGCGCACCTTCCTCCTCAAACGCCTCCCCAGCGGCCTGCTGGTCCTGGTCCTCGCCTCCTTCGCGGTCTTCCTCATCCTCCGCCTCATCCCCGGCGACCCGGCCGCCTCCCTCGCCGGACCGGACGCCTCCACCGCCACCGTCGAGGCCATCCGCACCCGGCTCGGCCTCGACCAGCCGCTGTTCGGCCAGTACCTCGGCTGGCTCGGCGACCTGCTGAGCGGCGACCTCGGCCCGAGCTACGCGATCGGCGGCCAGGTCACCGACCTGATCGGCAACGGGCTCGGCGCCACCGCCCAACTCGCCCTCGGCGCACTGGTCCTGGTGGTGCTGATCGCCCTGCCACTGGCGGTGGCCGGCGCGACCGCCCGGCGCCGACCGGTCGCCGCCGCCCTCCAGGCCGTCACCACCGCCGTGCTCGCCATCCCGCCGTTCGTCACCGGCGTCGTCCTGGTCCTGGTCTTCGCCGTCTCGCTCGAACTGCTGCCGGCCGGCGGCCGGGAATCCCTGCTGGACGCACCGGACCTGGCCGTCCAGTACCTGGCGATGCCCGCGCTCTGCCTGGCCCTGCCGAGCGCCGCCGTCCTGGCCCGCTACCTCAAGGACGGCATCGAGCGCGCCCTCGCCGAGGACTACGTCCGCACCGCGACCGCGCTCGGCGTCTCCCGGCGGCGGATCGTCTGGCGGCACGCCCTGCCCAACGCACTGCCCTCCGCCGTCACCGTCCTCGGCCTCCAGGTCGGCCACCTCATCGCCGGGGCCGTCCTGGTCGAGCGGATCTTCGCCTGGCCGGGCCTCGGCCGGCTGATCGAGCAGGGCGTCGCACGCCGCGACTACCCGGTGGTGCAGGACCTCCTGCTCCTGGTGGTGGCGGTCTACGTCGCCGTCCAGCTGCTCACCGACCTCGCGTACGCCTGGCTCGACCCCCGGATCCGCTGGGAGTGACCCGATGACCACCGCCACCCTTCCCCTCAAGACCCGTGCCCGGCAGCGCCGTTACCTGTCCGCCCTGCGCACCTGGCGCGGCCTGGCCGGCCTCGCCCTGGTCGGCGTGGTCGCCCTCGCCGGGCTGCTCGCGCCACTGCTCACCGACACCGACCCGAACGCCCAGAGCGCGCTCGCCCTGGCCGGGCCGAGCTCCGCACACCCCTTCGGCACCGACGACCTCGGCCGGGACCTGTTCAGCCGGGTGCTGCACGGCATCGGCACCGACCTCGCGCTGATCGTCACCGCCGTCCCGATCGGCGCCCTGCTCGGCTGCGCGGCCGCCCTGCTCGCGGCCACCTCCCGCTGGGCCGACCTCGCCGTCCAACGCGCCTTCGACCTGCTGCTCGCCTTCCCCGGGCTGATCCTCGGCCTCGCCGTGACGGCCGTCCTCGGCCCGGGCCGCTGGCCGGTGGTGATCGTCATCGCCCTCGCCGAGATCCCGGGCTTCGGACGGCAGTTGCGGGCCGGGATCCTGGTCCAGCGGGAGCGCGAGTACGCCCTGGCGGCCCGCCTCGGCGGCGCCTCCCGGGCCCGGGTGCTGCTGCGGCACATCGTGCCCAACGCCGTCGACCCGCTGATCGTGCAGACCGCCGTCGCCCTCTCGCTGGGCGTGTTCATCGAGGGCGCGCTCAGCTTCCTCGGCCTCGGGGTCCGCCCGCCGGAGCCCACCCTGGGCAGCATCCTCAGCCAGTCCGTGGCCTACCTCACCACCGACCCCGCCTTCGCGGCCGCCCCGCTGGCCGCCACCACCGCACTGGTGCTCGGCTTCACGCTGATCGCCGAGGCACTGAACCGGGGGATCCGCCGATGACCGCCGTGCTCCGCGTCACCGACCTCACCGTCCGCTTCGGCACCGACCCCGGCCCCACCGACGGCACCGACCCCGGCCCCACCGACGGATCCGCCCTCGGCGCCGCCGCCGTCGACGGAGTCGGCTTCGACCTCGACGCCGGCGACACCCTCGGCATCGTCGGCGAGTCCGGCTCCGGCAAGTCCACCACCGCGCTCGCCCTGCTGCGGATGCTGCCGCCAGGCGGCCGGATCACCGCCGGCTCGGTCGCACTCGCCGGCCAGGACCTCGCCACCCTCCCCGAGGACGCGCTGCGGCCCCTGCGTGGCCGGCGGATCGCCATGGTCTTCCAGGACCCGATGTCCTCGCTCAACCCGGTCCTCACCATCGGACGGCAGCTGGACGAGGCGCTGCGCGCCCACGGCGGCACCCGTCGCGGCACGCCAGACGGCACCCCCGGCGGTTCCCCTGGTGGCACCCCCGCCGGCACCTCCGCCGACACCCCCGCTCACGCCCCCGGCCGAACGCTCCGCAAGGCCGAACGTCAGGCCCGTGCCGCCGAGTTGCTCGACCTGGTCGGCATCCCGGACGCCGCCGGGCGGCTGCGCGACCACCCGCACCAGTTCTCCGGCGGCCAGCGCCAGCGCATCATGATCGCCCTCGCCCTGGCCCACGACGCCGAGGTGCTGGTCGCCGACGAGCCGACCACCGCCCTCGACCCGACCGTCCAGCAGCAGATCCTGCGCCTGCTCACCCGGATCAACCGGGAGACCGGCACCGCGCTGGTGGTGATCAGCCACGACCTCGGGGTGATCGCCCAGACCTGCCGCCGCCTGCTGGTCATGCGGCACGGCCGGGTGGTCGAGCGGGGCGACACCGCAGACGTCCTCTCCGCTCCGCGGCACCCCTACACCCGCGAACTGCTGGCCGCCGTCCCCCGGCTGGAGGAACCCTCCCGGGCCGCCGCCAACAGCACACCCGGAGACCAACCCCTGATCACGGTCCGTGACTTGGGCAAGACCTACGGCTCCCGGCGGCGCGCCGTCACCGCCCTGCACGGCGTCGACCTCGACCTGCACCCCGGCGAGACGCTCGGTCTGGTCGGCGAGTCCGGCTCCGGCAAGTCCACCCTCGCCCGGGCACTGGTCCGGGCACACGCGCCCTCGTCGGGCAGCATCCGCTTCCGAGGCGAGGAACTCGGCCGCCGGCCGCACCGCGGCGCGCCGAGCCGCGAGATCCAACTCGTCTTCCAGGACCCGTACTCCTCGCTCAACCCCAGGATGACCGCCGGGCAGATCATCGCCGAACCGCTGATCGCCCACCGCCTCGGCGACCGCGCCCGGCGCGCCGCCCGGGTGGCGGAACTGATGGAACAGGTCGGCCTGGACCCGGCCACCGCCGACCGGCACCCGCGCGCCTTCTCCGGCGGCCAGCGCCAACGCATCGGCATCGCACGGGCGTTGGCACCGGAGCCGAGTGTGCTGATCTGCGACGAGCCGGTGTCCGCCCTCGACGTCTCGGTGCAGGCCCAGGTCATCGACCTGCTCGCCGGACTGCAGCGCGAACTCGGCCTGGCCATCCTGTTCATCGCCCACGACCTGGCCGTCGTCCGCCGGGTCAGCCACCGGATCGCGGTGATGCACCGCGGCCGGATCGTCGAGACCGGACCGGCCGACCGCGTCGTCACCGCCCCCGAGCACCCCTACACCGCCGAACTCCTGGCCGCCGTACCGCGCCTGGAGCCCGCACCGGCCACCACCCGAGCCGTCCACCGAGCCACCACCCGGAGCACCGCATGACCACCGAACCCGCAGCGACCACCGAACCCGCAGCGACCGCCCGCCCGGCAGCAGTGACCGGCGCCGCCGCCGGCCCGGCCGACCCACACCGCCGCGACCCCTACGCCGGCTTCCCCGGCACGGTCGGCCGCACCTTCGCCGAGTCCACCCCCGCCTGGCCGCGGCGCGTCCGCCCGCGCGAGGGCGCGCCCAACATCGTCGTCGTGCTGGTCGACGACATGGGCTACAGCGACATCGGCCCGTTCGGCGCCGAGATCCCCACCCCGACCCTGGACCGGCTCGCCGCGACCGGCGTCCGACTCGCCAACTACCACACCATGCCGCTCTGCTCCCCCGCCCGGGCCGCCCTGCTCACCGGCCTCAACCCGCACCGGGTCGGCTACTCCTTCGTCGCCAACGCCGACCCGGGCTTCCCCGGCTACGGCATGGAGGTCTCCGGGGACATCCCCACCCTCGCCGAGCTGCTGCACGACGCCGGGTACGCCACCTACGCCGTCGGCAAGTGGCACCTCACCCGCGACTCCGCCTCCAACGCCGCCGACGACCGCGCCAACTGGCCGCTGCAGAAGGGCTTCGACCAGTACTACGGCGTCCTGGAGGGCCTGACCAGCCTCTTCCACCCGCACCAACTCGTGCGCGACAACAGCCCCCTGGACATCGACGAGTTCCCCGAGGGCTACTACTACACCGACGACATCACCGACCAGGCCGTCAAGATGGTCAAGTCGCTGCGCGCCCACGACGCCGACAAGCCCTTCTTCCTCTACCTCGCCCACAACGCCGTGCACGGCCCGCTCCAGGCCAAGCCCGAGGACCTCGCCCGCCACCGGGGCCGCTACGACGACGGCTGGGACGAGCTGCGCCGCACCCGCTTCGCCCGCCAGCTCGCCGCCGGCCACTTCCCGCCCGGCACCGAACTGCCCGAGCGCAACTCCGAGGCCGGGTACGAGGTCGGCCCCTGGGACGAACTCACCGATGTGCAGAAGAAGTTGTACGCCCGCTACATGGAGGTGTACGCGGCGATGGTCGACAACGTCGACCGGAACCTCGGCCGACTCACCGACACCCTGGCCGCCCTCGGCGAACTCGACAACACCATCATCGTGTTCACCAGCGACAACGGCGGCACCGGCGAGGGCGGCGCCGAGGGCACCCGCAGCTACTTCAGCCGCTTCGTCCACCACCCGAACCTTCCGGACGACTGGAACCCCGACGTCCGGCGCGAGATCGAGCTGATCGGCGGCCCGCAGAGCCTGGTCCACTACCCGCGCGGCTGGGGCATGGCCTCCAACACGCCCTTCCGGCTGTACAAGGGCCAGACCTACGCCGGCGGCGTCCGGGTGCCGTTCGTGCTCTCCTGGCCGGCCGGCCTGCCGCGCGCCGAGGGCGACGACGGCGTCCGCTCCCAGTACCAGTACGTCACCGACATCCTCCCCACCCTGCTCGAACTCGCGGGCGTGGAACGGCCGTCGGACCGCCGGGGCAGCGCCGTCCAGGACCTCGACGGCATCGCCTTCGGCTCCGTACTGCGCGACCAGGCGGCGCCCAGCACCCACCACGAGCAGTACTGCGAGATGACCGGCAACCGCAGCTACTACCGCGACGGCTGGAAGCTGGTCACCCTGCACCGCCCCGGCACCCCCTACGACGACGGCGAGTGGGCGCTGTACGACCTGCACACCGATCCGACCGAGATCCACGACCTCGCCGCCGAACACCCCGGTCTGGTCAAGGAGTTGTCCGCGGCCTGGGAGGCGGCCGCCTGGCGCGACGGCGTCTTCCCGCTCGCCGACGGCAGCGGCGCCCTCGCGCTGCGCGGCCCCGAGGCCGACCGGCTGCGCCGCCCGGTCACCCTGCTGCCCGGCACCCCCGAACTGGAACGCTACCGCTCCTCCCGGCTGATCTCCTTCCGCTCCTTCACGGTCGAGGTCGCGCTCGACGGCTACCGCGAGGGCGACGAGGGCGTCCTGGTCTCGCACGGCGACCAGGGCGGCGGCTACAGCCTCTACGTCGAGGACGGCCGGCTGCGCCTCGCCTACAACCAGTACGGCGAACTGCTGGAGGCCGACGGCGGCCCGCTGCCGCCCGGCGCCCGCCTGGTCACCCTGGCGGCCACCGCGGTCGCCGACCTCAGGTGGGAGTTCCGGCTGCTCGTCGACGGCGCCGAGGGCGGCCGGCTCGGCCCGGTCCACCAGCTCATCGGCATGGCGCCCTTCCAGGGCATCAGCGTCGGCCTCGACCGCAAGTCCCCGGTCTCCTGGCCGGTGCACGAGCGCCACCGCTCCTTCCGCTACACCGGCGCGCTGCGCTCCGTCACCTATCTGCCCGGCGACCCGGCGCCGTACGACCCGGAGACGGTCGTCCGGGCGCTGCGCGAGGCCGCCGCCGCTTTCGAGTAGCGGCCGCACCGGTTCCGGCCACCCGGCGGCAGGCCTCCGGCAGTAGTCCCCGTTCCGCCCCCGAAGATCCGTCCACCCGGGTTACCCTCGTCCCGCGCGGCGACGGCCCCGCGCGGCCGACCGAGGGGGGAACGGGTGATCGGGGACCTGCTGCCGGACGTGGTGGCGACCGAGGTGGCGTACGACGACCCGCCGCACGCCAGGCTGGAGCCGGAGGAGGAGGCGGTCATCACCCGGGCCGTCGACAAGCGGCGCCGCGAGTTCACCACCGTCCGCCACTGCGCCCGGGGCGCCCTCGCCCGGCTCGGCGTGCCCTACCGTCCGCTCGTCCCCGGCCTGCGCGGCGCGCCGAGCTGGCCGGACGGCGTGGTCGGCAGCCTCACCCACTGCGACGGCTTCCGCGCCGCGGCCGTCGCCCCGGCCGACGCGCTCGCCTCCGTCGGCATCGACGCCGAACCCGCGCTGCCGCTGCCCGAGGGCGTCCTGAACGTGGTCGCGCTGCCCGTCGAGCAGAAGCTGCTCGCCGAGCTGGCCGACGCGCACCCGGACACGCCGTGGGACCGCGTCCTGTTCAGCGCCAAGGAGTCCGTGTACAAGGCGTGGTTCCCGCTGACCCGGGTGTTCCTGGACTTCTCCGAGGCCGAGCTGGAGCTCGCCCCCGACGGCACCTTCACCGCCCGCCTGCTGGTCCCCGGCCCGCTGGTCGGCGGACGCCGGGTGGAGGGCTTCGACGGCCGCTGGGCCGTCCGGGACGGGCTGATCGCCACGGCCATCGCCGTACGGCCCTGAGCCCGCCCGGCCACCGCCTGCCGATTCACCGGCGGTCCGTTCACCGGCCGGGCATATCCTCGACCCCGTGACGGTGACTTACGTGATCGACGGCAGCAGGATCGGCACTCTGGAGGACTTCTGGGACGTCGTCGGACAGGAGATCGGCACCGACGGCTACTTCGGACGCAACCTCGACGCCTTCGCCGACTGCCTCCGCGGCGGCTACGGCACGCCCGACGACGGCGACTGGGTCATCGAGTGGCGCGACCACGAGGCCTCCCGGCGCGGCCTCGGCTACCCGGAGACCGTCCGCCAGCTCCAGGTGCGGCTGGGCCGCTGCCACCCCACCAACCGCGCGCAGGTCGCCGCCGAGCTGGCCGCCGCCCGGGCGGGCAAGGGGCCGACGGTCTTCGACTGGCTGGTGCGGATCATCGAGGAGGAGCACCCGGGCGGTCTGCGCCTGCGGTAGCCGCCCGCCGGTGCGGTTCCCGGGCCCGGCCTACATCACGTCCGAGAGCCGGACGAACCGCCGCCCGGCCGCCAGCATCCCCGGGACCGCCGCCGCCACGCCTCGGGCGGTCCCGCCGCCCGGGTGATTCAGATGGCCGATCACGATCGCGCCCGGCGGGGCCGACGCGACCTCCTGCCGCACCTCGGAGGCGGGCAGGGTGGCGCCGCCGTCCCCGTTCACTGTGAAGCCGGCCACGCGTTCGCCCAGGTCGGCGACCACCCGGGTGGCCACGTCGTCGTAGTGCGCGGTGCCGGAGCGGAAGAAGCGGGGCGGGTGGCCGAGCAGCCCGGTGAGCTTCCGGGCGTTGCCCGCCACCTCGTCGTACACCTCGCCGACGCCGCCGGTGCCGGCGATGCCGTAGGCGGAGCGGCCGGTAACCGAGAGCGGGCGGTGAACGGTGCCGTGGTTGCCGATCTCGAACAGCGGGTCGCCCGCGAGTTGCTCGAACTCGTCCGGGTTGGCGTCGATCCAGCGGGCGTTCAGGAAGAGCGTGGCCGGGACGCCGTACGAGCGCAGGAAGTCGATCAGGTCGGCGTCGTAGCCGTTGCCGCCGGGGCCGCCGCAGGCGTCGAAGGTGAGCGCCGTCGCGCGCTCGCCGTCGGGCAGCTCGGTGATCACGCCGGCGACCTCCAGCCCCCAGTCGGTCGGGGCCAGGGCACCGTAGCGCTCCACCAGCTCCGCCCGGGTCGGCGTCGCACCCGCCGCTGCCGCCGGGGCCGGGGTGGCGGGAGCGGCGGACGGCTCGGCGGTGGGCGGCGCGGTGGACGGCGTGGCGGTCGGCGCGCCGGTGGGCTCCGGCCCCGCGTCGGCCTGGGCCTGGGCCTGGGCCTGGGCTTCGACCCCGGCAGGTATACCGCCCGCCGTCGCCGGGACGGACCCCGCCGGGCCCGGGGCCGATGCCGTCCTGGCCCCGCAGGCCGTCAGCGCGCCCCCGGCCACCGCCGCCAGCAGCATCCGCCGGCTCACCGCCATTCCCGCCTCCCGACCCGTCACGTCATGTCACGTCATGCGATGTCACGTCACACCATTTGTCATATCAAACGCTTACATGACTATGAACCGACCATTCGTCACTCCCCGCAACTCGCCCCCGACCCCGCCCGGCACCTCTTCACCGACCCGCCCCGCCCCGGTGGGCCCCGACTCACCCCGGGTTCACCCACCCGGGTAGGCACGCGAGCGACCCGCCCGCCCCGAACCGGAGACCTCGATGCCGACCGAGCCCAGCACCCCCCAGCCCGCCCGCCGCGACCTCCTCCGCACCGGCCTCGCCACCGGCGCCGCCACCGCCCTGGGCCTCGCCGCCGCCACCGGCGAGGCGAGCGCCTCCCCCGTGGCCTCCCCCGCCGCCGCCCCCGACCGCACCCTCACCCTGACCGGCCATCTCCCCACCGGCACCGCCGACTTCGTCTACCTCCCGGTCGAAGTCCCGGAGGGCGTCCGCGAGATCGCCGTCTCCTACAGCTACGACAAGCCCCCGGTCCCGGCCGGCACCCCCGGAAACTCCTGCGACATCGGCATCTTCGACGAACGCGGCACCGACCTCGGCGGCCCCGGCTTCCGCGGCTGGTCCGGCGGCTTCCGCACCGAGTTCAGCCTCTCCCGCTCCGCCGCGACCCCCGGCTACCTCCCGGGCCCGGTCGGCCCCGGCACCTGGCACGTCGTCCTGGGCCCCTACCAGGTCGCCCCGCAGGGCCTGGAGTACCGCGTCCAGGTCACCCTCCGGTTCGGCCCGACCGGGCCGCTGTTCACCCCGCACTACCCCGCCGAGCGGGCCCGCGGCCGCGGCCGCGCCTGGTACCGGGGCGACTGCCACCTGCACACCGTGCACTCCGACGGACGCCGCCTCCCCGAGGAGGTCGCGGCCGGGGCCCGCGCGGCCGGCCTGGACTTCATCGTCTCCACCGACCACAACACCAGCTCCTCGCACGCCGTCTGGGGCCCGCTGGCCGGCCCCGACCTGCTGATCGTCCCGGGCGAGGAGATCACCACCCGCAACGGCCACTGGCTGGCCCTCGGCCTGGAAGCCGGGCAGTTCGTCGACTGGCGCTACCGCTCCCGCGACGAGGAGTTCCCGCGCTTCGTCCGCCAGGTCCACCGCGGCGGCGGCCTGGTGGTGCCCGCGCACCCGTACTGCCCGTACGTCGCCTGCCAGTGGAAGTTCGGCTACGAGCAGGCCGACCTCGTCGAGGTGTGGAACGGCCCCTGGACGTACGACGACGAGTCCGCGGTGGACACCTGGGACGGCCGGCTCGCCGTCGCCCTGCGCGAGGGCCGCTCCTGGCTGCCTGCCATGGGCAACAGCGACGCGCACAGCGAGCCCCAGGTGATCGGCACCCCGCACAACGTGGTGCTCGCCGAGGACCTCACCCGGGACGCGGTCCTGGACGGGCTGCGCGACGGGCGCAGCTGGCTCGCCGAGTCCCGGGCCGTCCGGCTGGACTTCACCGTCACCGGGCACGGCCGCCAGGCGGGCATCGGCGAGGAGCTGACCGTACCGGCCGACGCGCCGCTGGACGTCCGGCTCACCGTCTCCGGCGTGCCCGGCGGGACGGTCCGGCTGATCACCGACGAGGGGCAGATGCACCAGGAGCCGCTGGCCGCCGACGGCTCCGGCACCGTGGTGTGGCGCACCACCGCCTCGCTCGCCGCGTACGTCCGGGCCGAGGTGCGCCACCCGAAGGCGGACGGCACACCGGGCAAGGGCAACGCGATGGGCCCGGACCTGCCCTGGGGCCCGATGGCGGCACTGACCAACCCGATCGTCCTGCGAGTGGAGGAGCAGCACTGAGACCGGTCACCTGTCGGTCACCGGCCGATCACCGAACGGTCACCGGCGGGCCCCGGCGACCCGCCCCCACACCGGACGGGGGACGACTCGGGGCACCCGTTTGGACTAGGTTGATCCCCGAAACGCATCAGTCGTAGGAACGAGGCGACCGGCTGTCCGGATCCGGGCCGACCGGCCCCTTCGCACGCCGACCGCCTCGGCCCGGCTGCCCGACCGTCCCCGGCCCGCGAAGGGATCAGCAGCTGTGAACCGTACGACCGTAGGTGGGCCGGAGCTCGGGGGCGGCCGGGGCGCCGGGGGCGTCCTCGTCCTTGTCGACCCGTCCGGGGCCGGGAACAGCCCGGTCGCGGAGCTGCTCGCGCGGGAACTGAACCCGAGCGTCCACCTGCGGACGGACGACTTCCTGCGGGTCATCCGCACCGGCCTGGTCCCGCCGCACCTGCCCGAGGCCGGCCGGCAGAACGCCACCGCCCTGGCCGCCGCCGCGCAGGCCGCCTTCGCGTACGCCACCCGCGGCTACCAGGTCATCGTCGAGTGCCCCGGCGCCCCGGCCACCCTCGACGCCTTCCGGCGCGAGAGCCGCACCACCGGCGCCGCGCTCCACTACGTCGTCCTCACCACCGCGGCCCCCGCCACCCCGCACGAGCTCGACACCACCCCCCTCACCCCCGAGACGGCCGCCAAGTCCGTCCTCACCGCCCTCACCACCCGCACCCACCTGCTCGGCTGGTAGCGGGCCCCGGCCCGGGGGGGTGTCCTACTGGCGCTACGCCCCGACCACCCCGTCGATGGCCTCGCGCAGGAAGTCCGCGTGCCCGTTGTGCCGGGCGTACTCGTGGATCAGGTGCAGCATCACCAGCCGCAGCGACACCTCGGCGTCCCAGCGGGCCTGGTACCCGGTGACGTCGAGGGTGTCGGCCGCGAGCTCGATCCGGCGGGAGTGCTCGACCTCGGCCTGCCAGGCGGCGAAGGCCTCGGCCCGGGTGGCGCCGGTGGCGTCGTACGCGGCCTGGTAGTCGCCGTCCGCGGACCAGACCAGCGGGAGGTCCTGGCCGTCGATCACCCGGCGGAACCAGGTACGCTCCACCTCCGCCATGTGCCGGACCAGCCCGAGCAGGCTCAGTTCCGACGGCGGGCTGGACCGCTCCCGCAACTGCTCGTCCGTCAGGCCCTCGCACTTCATCGCGAGGGTCGCCCGGTGGAAGTCCAGGAAGGCGCGCAGCATTTCGCGCTCGCCGCCGGTCAGCGGCGGCACGGGGCGTTCGTCGGGAACGTTCACGGTGTCGATCTCCTCAAGCCTCGGGAATCCTCGCGGACTGTAGCGAACCGGCCGCCCCGCGCGGAAAGGCTTTTCCCGCGCGGCCCGCGCCCGCCGAGTGCGCCCGGTCGCCGCCCCCGGTCGCGCGGCGGAGCCCCGAGCCCCCTCGGGACACCGCCGCGCCCCTTTCCCGCCGGACCCACCCGCCCATCACGTACCGTGTTCGGACCACCACCGGTTTGGGTACGTACCTCGGCGCGCCCGACGGCCGGGCGCCCACCGAGCACGGAGACCCAGCGGCCCATGGACCACAACCGCATCCCCCCGACAGTGCGCCAGACCTACGGTGCCGGCGACCTGTCCAAAGCGGCCAGCTTCGCCGGCGGATTCATCAACTTCGGCGACTGGCAAGGCATCGACCTCACCGCCCCGACCCCCGAGGACCGGATCCACAGCCAGGAGCAGCTCTACCGCCGGGTGTTGCGCGCCTTCCCCGAGCCCCGCGACAGGCTGCGCCTCGCCGAGGTCGGGTCCGGCCGCGGCCTCGGCGCCGCCCTCGCCCTGCGGGAGTTCCGCTTCGCCGCGGTCACAGGAGTGGACATCCACCCCGACCAGGTCGAACGCGCCCGCGCCGTCAACGCCAAGGCCCTGGCCACCTACCCCGACCGCCTCGCCTACACCATCGGCGCCGCCGACGAACTCCCCTTCTCCGACGCCTCCCTGGACGGCGTCTACTCGGTCGAAGCCGCCCAGCACTTCCGTGAACTCACCGGCTTCGCCCGCGAGTCCGCCCGCGTCCTGCGACCAGGCGGCCGCCTGGTCGTCACCACCTTCTTCACCGCCCCGGGCCCCGACGCCGCCGAACGCCTGGCCATCCTCCTCGCCAGCTTCGCCGACGGCCTGGACGTCCCCCACCCCCTGGACACCTTCACCACCGCCCTCACCCGCTCCGGCTTCACCGACGTCACCAGCGAGTCCATCGGCACCCACGTCTGGCCAGGCCTCGACCGCTACCTCACCGACACCGTCCCCTCCGCCCACTGGACCCGCCACTTCCTCCCCGCCTGGCGCGACGGCCTCCTCGACTACCACGTCGTCACCGCCACCCGCGGCTGACGGCACACCCGCCCCCCACCCCGGGCCGGTCAGGCGGTCAGCCGGTCAGCCGGTCCGCACCTTCGGGTTCACCGTGCAGAAGTAGACGCGGCCGGACTGCCTGTCGAAGTAGAAGCTCCCCCGGTACTCGGCCCGCGTGACCGACGCGTCGAACTCCTCGCTGTGCAGCCACGCCGCCGTGTCCCCCACCTCGGCGGCGATCTGCTCCGGAACGCCGCAGCCGATGGCGCCGTCCCGCCAGGTCCCGTTCGCCGTGATCGCCGCCAGCGTCGCCGGATCCAGCCGCGCCACCCCGTCCAGGCTCACATCAGTCGGCCCGGGCACCTCCGGCACGGTGTTCAGCGTCAGCACCTCGCCGACCCACTTCACCCCGGACAACTCGCCCAACTGCGGGAAGCGGCGGGTCAACGGCTCGACATCCGTCCTCACCTGCACGGGCGTCGCCCCGGCCGTGGCCGCTCCGCGCCCCCCGCCCTGCCCCGCGGCCACGGTCCCCTGCCCGGACCCGCACCCCGAGGCGAGCAGAACGGCCACGGGTGCCGACAGGAGGATCCGGACGCCCGCTGCGCGCTGCTTCGCCGACATATGTTTCATAAGCTCATCATCCCCATGCGGAACGGTCTTTGGATGCGAGGGATATACCTCGATATGGCATTCCTATATACAGGCCATGGTGATGATGCCTCATGAATCGACGCAGCAGCATTCGACGCGGTCTGCTCACGATGGCCGCGGCACTCGGTACCGTCCTGTCCCTCGGTGTCGTGCCGGCCACGGCCGCCCCGGCGTCCGCGACCGTCTCCCCGGCCGTGTCCCCGGCCTCGGCCGCGGCCGGTACGACGGGGTCGTGGGAGCAGCTTCCGCTTCCGTCGACGGACAAGGTGCGGCAGGTCAGCACCTCCGGTGACGCGGTGTTCGGGTACACCCAGTGGAACTGCGGCTTTCCGACCTGGCCCGTGACCTGCCGCCAGGAGTGGCAGCTGGTGAACGGCGCCTGGAGCAAGGTGACGGTCCCCGCCGCGCTGGCCAACGCCCCGATCCGCACCACCGGCACCGGCGCCGGGGACGTCTGGTTCCTGGCGGACGCGCTCTCCGGTTCCGGGGCGGCCTACCACTGGGACGGCCAGAACTGGGCCGACCGCAGCCTGAACCTGAAGGGCTTCCAACTCGCCGACGCCACCGCCGTGTCCTCCACCAGCGTGTGGACCGTCGGCGCCTTCAACACCGGCTACGACTACGGCCAGGACGTGGCCGCCGTCACCCGCTGGAACGGCACCGGCTGGACCCTCACCAAGCTGCCGGCGATCGCCGGGAACCGCACGTCGCTGAACTCGTTGTCCGCGGCCTCGGACAACGACATCTGGGCCTCAGGGGACCAGTGCCCCCGAACGTCGACCGGGACCGGCCCGTGCAAGCCCTATGTGGTGCACTGGAACGGCACCGCGTGGTCGCAGGTGGCCGTGCCGAACTTCCCGGCGGACGTCCTGTTCCCGGAGATCGCCGCCCGTGGCGGCGAGGTCTGGGTCGCGGGCAAGGAGACCGGCTCCAACGGCGCCACCTCGGACCGCGTCTTCGCCATGCGCTGGGACGGCCAGAGCTGGAACAAGTCCTACCTCCCGGTGAACACCGGCGGCGACTACCAGTACAGCGAGGTCAACGGGCTCCTCTTCCACGGCACTTCGCTGTTCGTCGCGGTGTCGGGCACCACCAACGAGGGCCTCGTGCGCTGGGACGGCCAGAGCTGGGCGCCGTACACCGGCCCGCTGGCGACGACCTCGACCGTGATCAGCATGGCCGGCACCTCCGACGGGCGGCTCGTCGTCGCCGGGAACGGGTCCGACGCGACCGGCAGCCGCGCCTTCGTGGCCGCGCTGCCCTCGTCGGTGCAGTGATCTGAGGGAGCGGAAAGGGGGACGGCTCGAATTCCCCCGGGAATCCGCCCGGAATCCGACCGGGGCGTCACCTCGCGCGGGTGGCGCCCCGGTCGGCGTGTGCCGGGGCTGCCAGGGGCTACGGTTACCGGGTGCCACCGGGGCCCCGCCCTCGACGTCCTCCGCGCTTTCCTGTCCGGGAAATCGGCGCCGGTACCTCGGGTCGCATGTTTGAATGCGTAGCGAACCGATCACCGCGTGGCACGGGGGCGCGGCGCGTTCGTACCGAGTGTCGCCGGGGGGAGACGCCATGAGGTTCCTGCTGATGGGTCCGGTCGAGGTCTGGCGGGACGACCGGCGGGTGGAGCTGCGCGGAGCGAAGATCACCTCGGTGCTGGCGCTGTTCCTGCTGGCGCGCGGCCGGGTGGTCCCGGACGCGGCACTGCGCGAGATGCTCTGGGGCGAGCGGCCGCCGGAGACCGCGCAGAAGCAGATCCAGATCTACGTGTCCCGGCTGCGCGGCCTGCTGGGGCCCGGGGCGAAGGGCTCGACAGGGAGCGGGACGGACGACGGGCCGGACGACGAGCCGGGGATCGAACGGCAGCGCCCGGGCTACCGGTTACGGTTCCCGGACGCCGGGCTGGACCTGTCGGCGTTCGAGCGGCACGTCGCCCGTGGCCGCCTCCTGATGGACGAGCGGCGTCCGGCGGAGGCCGTCGAGAGCTTCCGGCGCGGGCTCGCCCTGTGGCGCGGGCCCGCGCTCGCCGGGGTCAGCGAGCACCTGGCCGCGGCGCAGGCCCCGCAGTTGGAGGAGTCCCGGCTGGTCGCCGTCGAGGACCGCATCGAGGCGGAGCTGATGCTGGGACGGCACGCGGCACTGACCCCCGAGCTCCAGGCGCTGGTCGTCACCCACCCGCACCGGGAGCGCCCCCGCACCCAGTTGATGCTGGCGCTGCACCACGGCGGCCGGCAGGTGGAGGCCCTGCGGACCTACAGCGACTACCGGGCGCTGCTGGTCAGCGACTTGGGGCTGGAGCCGGGACGGCGGCTCCAGGAGGTCCACCAGGCGATCCTGGCGGACGACCGGCGCTTCCTCCCGGATGACGGACAGTTCCTGCCGGACGGCCGACGGTTCCCGGACGGCCTGCTGCTCCCGGGCCACCGGCCCCCGGACGACCGGCGGCTCCCACCCGGCAACGTCCGGATCCTCAGGGCGGCCACCGGCACCCCGTCCGGGCCCGCGCGGCCGGCCGGCCCCGGGCGGCCGTCCGGCCCCGGGCCGGTGGACGACCCCGGACGCGCGACCGGACCACGCCGCGCGGCCGGCCCGCTGCTCCGGCTGCTCCCACCGCCGTCCGAGCCTCAGCCACCGGCCGGGCAGCCCGCGCAACTCCCCCCGGTCCCGATGGACTTCACCGGCCGCGAGCGCGAGGCGCGCCAGGTCGACGAGGCGCTGCGGACGCGGTCCGGCCAGCGCGGCGCCCCGTCGGTCTGCGCGATCGTGGGCATGGCGGGGAGCGGGAAGAGCGTGCTGGCGGCGCGGGTCGCGCACCGCATCCGCGACGGGTACCCGGACGGGCAGATCCACCTCGACCTCGGCGGCAGCGGCCCGCGCCCGGTCTCCCCGGCCGACGCGCTCACGGAACTGCTGCGGGCCCTGGGCGTGGCCGACGTGGCCGGTGGGGGCCTGTCCGAGCTGACCCGGGTCTACCGCAGCCGGGTGGCCGGGCGCCGGCTGCTGATCCTGCTCGACGACGCCAGGGACGAACGGCAGGTCAGACCACTGCTGCCGGCCACCGCCGAGTCGGGCGTGCTGGTCACCAGCCGGAGCGGCCTGGCCGCGCTGGAAGGCGTCCGTCACGTCCGGCTGGGGACGTTCGGCCCGGAGGAGGCCGTCCGGCTGCTGTCGCGTCTCATCGGTTCCGAGCGGGTGGCCGCCGAGCCGGCGGCCGCGGCGCGGATCGTCGCGCTCGGCGGCCACCTGCCGCTCGCGGTACGGATCAGCGGGGCGCGGCTGGCGCTGCGCCCCCACTGGCCGCTGGCACGACTGGCCGCACGGCTGGCCGACAGCGGGGCCCTGCTGGACGAACTGGAGCTGGGCGACCTCGGCGTCCGCCGCAGCCTGTCCGTGAGCCACAGCCGGCTGGGCGACGGCGAGCGCCGGGCCCTGCACCGGCTCGCCCGGCTCGGGCCCGGGCCCTTCTCGCTCGACCGCGCGGCGACGCAGCTGGGGACCTCGGGCGAGGAGGCGCTGGACGTGCTCGACCACCTGATCGACGCCCATCTGCTGGACGCGGTCGAGCAGGCTCCGGCCCGCTACCGGTACCGGTTCCACCCGCTGGTCCGGGCGCTGGCCCGGGAGTCGGCGGACGAACGGCGGTCGGTCGTTCCGCCGGGCCGGCCCCGGGTGGGGGCTCCCGCGGTCCGCGACGGCGGGTGACCACGGGCCCGGCCCGCCGGCTCAGCGGACCGCCGCGTCCTGCCGCTGCGGCCACTCCGCGTCCGCCTCCGCGACCGCCGAACCACCCGACCTGCCTGACGTGCCCGACGTGCCCGACGCGCCCGCACCGCCCACACCACCCGCACCGGCCAGTGCCGCCAACCGCCGCAGGCTGGCCCGCCGCTGGAGCGCGCCGAGTCCGACGGTGGCCGCGCCGAGGCCCAGCCACCCCGCCGGGCCGGCCGCCATCACCACCCCGGTCAGCAGCAGCGGGCCCGCCGCCTTCTGCACCGACTGGGACATCCCGGCCACCCCCAGGTAGGAGGCCTGGGCGCCCGGCGGTGCCAGGACGACCGCCAGCTCCCAGGAGCTCACCGAGCGCATCAGCTCGGCCAGGGTGACCAGCATCGCGGCGGCCAGCAGCGCGAGCGCGGCCGTCCAGGGCCCGCCGCCGGTGGCGAGCACGATCAGCAGGCAGCTGCCGAACAGCGTCACGCCGTACCAGCCCACCGCGGCCGCCGCCCCGCGCGGGCCCTCCGCCCGTGCGGAGACCCGCAGTTGGAGCAGCACCACGAGCACCGTGTTGAGGACCAGGAAGACCGGCACGACGGCGGGCGGGGCGTCGGTGTGGTGGACGAGCCAGAGCGGCAGGCCGACGTTGAGGATCGAGTCGTCGAGGTTCAGCGGCATGTCCAGCAGGACGAAGAGCAGGTAGCCGCGGTCGCGCCAGGGACTCGGCGCGGCACCCGCCGGAGTCACGGCGGCCGGTGAGGCGGCGGATGAGGCGGCCGGTGAGGCGGCGGGCTCCGCCCCGGCGGCCGCGGCGACCAGGCCCCGCCCGGCCGGCTCCCGGGTGCGCCAGACCAGGACGGCGGCCAGGACGAAGGAGAGCCCGTTGGCCAGGATCAGCGCACGGTAGGCGCTCGTGGTGCCCACGGCCAGGCCGATCGCGGCGACGCCCGCGCCGACCGCGTACCCGGCGTTGGCGACGCTGCGGAACAGCGCCTGGTAGGTGCTGCGCCGTTCGCCCGCGACCCGGGTGGCGAACAGCATCTCCAGCGTCTTGGCCGCCCGCTCGGCCAGGCAGGTCAGGGCGATCACGGCGAGCAGCGCGGCGAAGTCGTCGACCACCAGGAGCAGGCCCATCGTGCCGAGCCGCAGCAGGTGGCAGCCGATCAGCAGCCACCGCACCGGCAGCCGCTCGGCCGCCCGCCCGGCCAGCGGGGAGCCGGCGATCCCCGCCACCGCGCCGACGCCGAGCAGCAGGCCGAGCTGCCGGGCGTCCATCCCGCACACGTAGGTGAAGTACAGGACCGAGGCCGACGCCCACAACCCGGTCCCGGTCCGGTCGACGGCCTGCGCGAGCAGCATGATCCGCGCGTCCCGTCCGCCCGGCGGCTTCCGCAGCTGCGCCATCAGTCCGTTCCCCCGCATGGCAGTCCCCCGTCAGGTGATCGACATTAATCTCGACGTCAAGATACTTCATGTCGAGAGAATTTTGGAACCCTCCACCCGCCCCCGACGGGAGCCCGGCCCCTCTCGACGCGCGGCGGACGGTGCGCCACACTCTCCCCAGCAGCACCCCGCGCTCCCAACGCACCGGCACGACGTCACCCCCACCGCACTACGGAGAGCCTCACGGTGAGCACTCGTCAACTGCTGGAGATCGCCCTCTCGTCCGGACGCGCCGGGTCCGGACCGGCCACCTGGGGCCAACAGGCCATCTGGGACGCCGTACGCCGGCTGCCCCCCGCCGACGCGCCGCGCTACAACATCACCACCGCGGCACCACTGGACCCGGGGCTCCCACTGCCCGCCCTGCTCGACGCGCTGGAGCGGCTGCTGCACCTGCACGACTCGCTGCACACCCGGCTGCTCCCGGCGGAGGACGGCAGTCTGCGCCAAGTCGTCGACCCGGACGGCACGTTGGCCGTCGAGCTGTGGTCCGCCGACGAGGGCGAGGACCCGGCGGAGTCCGGCGCCCGGCTGCACGAGGAGCTGGCGGCGCAGCCCTTCGACACCTCCACCCAGTGGCCGATCCGGGTCGGCGTGGTGGCGGCGGACGGCCTGGCCCGGCACATCAGCCTGGTGCTCTCCCACACGGCGGTCGACGGCTCCGGGATGAGCCGCCTGGTCGCGGACCTGACCGCGCTCAGCCTCGGCACCTCCCCCGAGGAACTGGCCGAGCTCCGCGAACCGCCTCAACAGCCACTGGAGGAAGCCGAGTTCCAGTCCTCCGAGCGGGGCGTCCGACGGGATTCCGGCGCCCGCAAGCAGTTCGTCCGCAAGCTGCGGCTGGGCCCGCCCCGGCTGTTCCCGCCGGCCGCCGGGGGCACCGACCCGTTCCCCAACGCGGTGCTCCGCTCCCCGGCCCTGCCCCGGGCGGTCGAAGAGGTGGCCGCCGCCCACCGGGTGAGCACCTCCTCCGTGCTGCTCGCGGCGGCGGCCGCGATGACCGCCCGGCTCGCCGGAAGAAGCGAGGCGGTCCTGAACGTCATCGTGAACAACCGCTTCCTGCCCGAGCTGGCCCATGCGGTGAGCGTGGTCGCCGGTGACGGACTGTTCCACCTGCCGGACGCCACCGCCGAGTTCGGCGAGGTGGTGCGCCGCACCCACGCCGCCGCGATCGGCACCTACCGGCACGCCTACTACGACAAGCTCGCACTGGCCGCCGAGGTCGAGCAGCTGACCGCCGAGGGGGTCCGACTGGCCGACCGGTCCTGCGTGTTCAACGACACCCGCGACCTGCTGCCCGCCACCCCCGACCCCACCTCCGACCCCGGCGACGGCCCCGGCGACGGCCCCGGCGGCGACCGGACCGTTCTCAGCTGGCCGGTGGAGTTCGAGCCGCGCCCCGGCCTGACCTACGCCCTGGACGCCCTCCAGTCCCCCGAGGCCCTGAGCCTGGCCATGACGGCCGACCCCGCCGTACTCCCGCGCCCCGCGATGGAGCGGTTCCTCTACGGCATGGAAGAGTTGATCCGCACCGAGGCGGAGGCCGTCGGAGCCCGCTGACACCCGGAGCCCGGGCCTGCCGGCGCCGCGGAACAGGGCCGGCGGGAGCCTCGGGCGGGGCCCGCCGGAACTTGAACCTGACATTGATGTCAGGTTCTACGGTACCGGCATGACCACCACCACGGAATCGCTGCTCAGCCCGTACCGCCTCGGCTCGCTCGACCTCCCGAACCGCGTCGTGATGGCCCCGATGACGCGCTACCGGGCCGCCGAGGACGGTACGCCGCTGCCCGTCGTCGCCGAGTACTACGCCCAGCGCGCGAGCGCCGGCCTGATCGTCACCGAGGGCATCTGGCCCAGCAGCCGGGGCCAGTCCGGCTGGCACCTGCCCGGCCTGGAGACGCCCGCGCACGTGGCCGGCTGGAGCGCGGTCACCCGGGCCGTGCACGCGGCCGGCGGGCGGATCGTCGCCCAGCTGATGCACGGCGGCCGCCAGGGCCACCCGCTCAACCGGCTGCTCGGCGACGTGCCGGCCGGGCCCTCCGCCGTCCCCGCGCCGGGCCCGGTGCACGTCCGGGACGGCGGCAAGGCCGAGGCCGTCACCCCGCGCGAGCTGACCCGCGCCGAGATCCGCCAGGCCGTCGCCGACCACGTCGAGGCCGCCCGCAACGCGCTCGCGGCCGGGTTCGACGCCGTCGAGCTGCACGGCGCCAACTCCTACCTGATCCACCAGTTCCTGGCCGACAACACCAACCTGCGCACCGACGAGTACGGACCGCGCACCCTCGCCGGCCGGCTGCGGTTCCCGGTCGAGCTGGTCACCGCCGTCGCCGACGCCATCGGCCCGGACCGCCTCGGCCTGCGGCTGTCCCCCGGCAACCCGCAGTTCGGCATGGCGGAGGCCGACCCGGCGCCGGTCTACCGGGCGCTGCTGGCCGAGCTGGACGGCGCCGGCCTGGCCTACCTCCACCTCACCGACAACGACGACTACCCGGCCCTGGCCGACCTGCGCCCCCGCTGGTCCGGCCCGCTGATCGCCAACGTCGGCGAGAACCGCGCCGCCACCGACCGCGGGCGCGGCGAGGCGGTGCTGGCCGCCGGGCTGGCCGACCTGGTCTCCTACGGCCGCGCCTTCATCGCCAATCCGGACCTGCCGGAGCGGTTCGCCGCCGACGCCCCGCTCGCCCCCGTCGACCCGACCCACCTGTACGGCCGGACGGCGGTCGGCCTCACCGACTACCCGAGGCTCTCCGACTGACGCAGGCCACCCCCGTCCTGATCGACTGTCAGTGGCACCCGATATGGTCGGCCCCGAACGACCGCACCACCACACCGCACCACCACACCGCGCCGACACCCGCACCACCAGGGGGCACCATGACCGCACCGGGCACCACCCCGCTCACCACCGCCGACCTCGTGGAGGGCTGGCACCGGGCGGGCGTCCGCGAGGGCATGGCGCTGATCGTGCACTCCTCGCTCTCCAGCCTCGGCCGGGTCGAGGGCGGCGCGGCGGCCGTCGTGGCCAGTCTGCGCGAGGCGGTCGGGCCGACCGGCACGGTCGCGGTGCCCGCCTTCACCACCGACACGGTCTGCGACCCGGCACCCGGGCACTCCGGCGTGCCCACCCCCGAGGTCGCCGAACTCCGCTCCGCCGTCCCGCTGTTCCGGTCCGATCTGCCGTCCCGGATGGGCGCGGTGGCGGAGGCCCTGCGCGGCCTGCCGGAGAGCCTGCGCAGCAGCCACCCGCAGGCCTCGGTCGCCGCCGTGGGGGCGCACGCCCGGGAGGTCACCGCCCGCCGTTCGCTCGGCTTCGCCGTCGGCCGGGAGTCGCCGTTCGGCGCGCTGCACGACCTCGGCGGGTACGTGCTGCTGGTCGGCGTCGGGCACAACCGCAACACCTTCCTGCACTACGCCGAGACCTTCGCGCCCAACCGTCGGCTCAAGCTGCGCCGCTTCCCGATGGCGATCCAGGGCGAGCGGGTCTGGATCGAGGCACCGGACGTGGGCAACGACAACGACACCCACTTCCCGGTGGTGGGTCGGGAGTTCGAGGAGCAGGCGGGCATCCGCCCGGTGCGGGTCGGCACCGCCGACTGCCGGCTGGTCCCGGTCCGGGACCTCATACCCTTCGCCGTCCGCCGGCTCACCGAGCTGCTGGCGGCGGACGGCTCCGGAGCGGCGTAGCCCGGCCGCGCGCTCCCGCGCGAGCGGCCGACCGGGCCACACCCGTCACGTGGCACCACGCCACATCGACTCGTGTCACACCACCGCACACCGCATCGACACACGGCACGTCATGTCACGTCGCGCCATGTCACGTCATGCGGCGAGGCGGCACGTACCGGCGTCAGTGCTCCGCGTCGTGCAGCGAGTTGGTCTCCTGGATCTTCTTCCAGGACTTGGGCTCGGCCGGCAGCTGCCCGTCGGCCTGGCCCGCGCCCGGCGCCAGCGAGGCGACGGCCGGGGCGCCCGCCACCACCGGTCCGACGGCCGGCTTGGCGGCGGTGAAGAGCCAGGTCTGGAACAGGTCGCCGAGCTTCTTGCCGGAGACCTTCTCCGCGTACGCCTGGAACTCCGGGATGGTGGCGTTGCCGTAGCGGCGCTCGGTGGGCCAGCCCTTCAGGATCCGGAAGAACGCATCGTCCCCGACGGTGTTGCGCAGCGCCTGGATGGCCACCGCGCCCCGGTCGTAGACGGCGTTGGAGAACTGGTTGTCGGGGCCCGGGTCGCCCGGCTTGACGCTCCAGAACGCGTCGTCGGCCGGGTGCGAGGCGTAGACGTAGTCCGCCAGTTCCTGCGCGGTGCCCTCGTTCTCGTGCTCGGACCAGAGGAACTGCGAGTACCGGGCGAAGCCCTCGTTCAGCCAGATGTCGCTCCACCGGGAGAGCGAGACGCTGTCGCCGTACCACTGGTGGGCCAGCTCGTGCACGACCACCGAGGTGTTGGAGCCCTTGGCGAACTGCCGGGGGCTGTAGAAGACCCGGGTCTGGGTCTCCAGCGCGAACCCGGTCGGCACGTTGGGGACGTAGCCGCCGACGGAGCTGAACGGGTAGTCGCCGAAGTAGCCGCTCAGCCAGTCGACCAGCTCGCCGGTGCGCTCCACGCTCGCCTTGGCCGCGTCCGCGTTGTCGCCGAGGTCCTTGCTGTAGGCGTTGTAGACCGGCAGCCCGCTCGCCGTGGTGTCCGTGGTGACGTCGAACTTGCCGACGGCCAGCGTGGCCAGGTACGTCGCCTGGGGCTTGGTCTCGCGCCAGCTGTAGCGGGTCCAGCCGGCCTGGGAGGAGGTGCCGGCCAGGATGCCGTTGCTGATCACCTGGTTGCCGTCCGGCACCAGCACCGAGACGTCGAAGGTGGCCTTGTCGCTCGGGTGGTCGTTGCTCGGGAACCACCACCACGCCGACTCGGGCTCGCCCGCCGCCACCGCTCCGTCCGGTGTGCGCAGCCAGGCGGTGAAGCCGTACTTCTTCACGGTGGACGGCACGCCCTTGTAGCGCACCACCACGGTGGCCTGGCTGCCCTTGGCGAGCGGCCGGGCCGGGGTGACCTCCAGCTCCTGCTCACCACTGGTGGTGAAGGCCGCCGGCCGTCCGTTGACCCGGACCTCGGAGACGTTCAGCGCGAAGTCGAGGTTGAACCGCGACAGGTCCTGGGTCGCGGTGGCCAGAATGGTGGTGGTGCCCTCCAGCTCGTCGGTGGCGGGCTGGTACTTCAGCCGGATGTCGTAGTGCGAGACTCGGTATCCGCCGTTGCCGTAGGTCGGGTAGTAGGAGTCGCCGATCCCGGCTGCGCCGGGTTGGAAGTCGGATGCCGACGCGGGAACGGCCAGGAACAGGCTCAGGGCACTGGCAGCAGAGACGATCAGCCTCTTGCGCACGTGGTCCTCCAGGGATCACCGGAACGATGGGTTGGATCGATCCTTGTCCCGGTGATCCCCGGTCCACTCCCCAATTGTGAGATGTTCATGAAAAGAAACGCGCCGAAATGGCTCCGTCGCAGCAAGGCCGCGACGCCGTGACATCACCCCACCGGGCACACCCGCATCCCGGGCCCCGAACGCACCTCAGGCCCCGAGCACGACCGGCGCCCGCACCAGCGAGCCGTACTCCGTCCACGAGCCGTCGTAGTTCTTCACGTGCGGGTACCCGAGCAGTTCGGTGAGCGCGAACCAGGTGTGCGCGGACCGCTCGCCGATCCGGCAGTAGGCGATCACCTCGCGCTCCGCCTCCACCCCCCGGCCCGCGTACAGCGCCCGCAGCTCCTCCGCCGACCGGAACGACCCGTCGTCGTTGGCCGTCCGGGACCAGGGGATGTTGACCGCGCCCGGGATGTGCCCGGGCACCTGTGCCTGCTCCTGCGGCAGGTGCGGCGGCGCGATCAGCTCGCCCCGGAACTCGGCCGGCGAGCGGACGTCCACCAGCACCGCGTCCGCGCCGGGCTTGGCGAACACCTCGGCCTTGGCCAGCACCTCGTCCCGCAGGGCCCGCAGCTCGGGCCGCTCGGGGCCGCTGAGCCGGTAGTCGGTGTGCTGGTAGTCCATCACCTCGTGGGTGAGCTCACGCCCCTCCAGCTCCCACTTCTTGCGCCCGCCGTCCAGCAGCCGCACCGGCCCGTAGCCGCGCAGTCGCAGCAGCCAGTAGGCGTAGGCGGCGAACCAGTTGTTGTTGCCGCCGTACAGCACCACGGTGGTGTCGTCCTCGACCCCGGCCGCCCGCAGCAGGTTCCGGACGCCGTCGCGGTCGGCGTAGTCGCGGCCGACCCGGCTGTGCAGGTCGGTGGTCCAGTTCCAGCCCACCGCGCCGGGGATGTGGTCCCGGTCGTAGGCGGTGCTGTCCTCGTCCACCTCGACGACCCGGATCGTGCCGTCGTCCAGGTGGCCGGCCAGCCACTCGGTGCGGACCAACGCCTCGGGGTGCGCGTAGCCGTTGCCGGTCATCCCAGGCCCTCCTTGCCTCTGCCCAGGGCGCGATGCCCGACCACGGGCACAGGCAGACCACAGGGGCACGACGAGGCACCGGCGACCGGGCCGGACAGTTCGACGCTACGCCGACCGTCCGGCCCGGGCCACCCCGCGGGGCGCGCCGCTCAGGAGAAGACCACGGAGCGCAGCTTCAGCCGGTCGCCGAGCTTCTTGCCGGGGTTCATCGTGTAGAAGACGTCGCCCTCGCAGTCGGAGTCGAGGAAGACCGTGGCCGTCGACCTGGTGAAGTTCTCCGGCGCGAAGGCCGGATCGCCCTCGGTCGCTCCGAACAGGTTGATGCACTGCCCGCTCTCCGGGTCGGCGATCCCCGCCGGGATCCCGGGAGGACGGCCGACCTTGTAGAGGAAGTCGCCGACGGCGGCGTTGGCCGACATCGGCACGGCGAGGACGAGGGCGACGGCACTGGCAATGGCGACAACGGTGCTGCGGATACGCATGGGTGAGAGCCTTTCAGGTGGTACCCGGCGGTACCTGGTTCATTGGTGCGATATCACCCTAGAGGCCCAAAAACCGCAGAAACGGTTCTTCCAATCCACCCATTCGAGTGGTTTCGACCGAAAAGCCATGACCTCGCCGCCGCTCACACATCCGCACGGCCGCGCAGCCGTTCAGTTCGGCGGAGCCGAGAAGAAGTACCCGGAGTCGACCAGCACCGGCAGGTACGCCTTCAGCGCCGCCACCGTCTGCGAGCGGTCCCCGCCGCCGTCGTGGTTGAGCACGATCGAGCCGGGCCGGACGTCCTTGAGGATCCGCTCGGTGATCGCCGAGGTCCCCGGCCGGGCCCAGTCCCTCGGGTCCACCGACCAGCCCATGTTCCGCATCCCGAGGTCGGCGGCCACCTTGAGCGACACCGGGGACCAGTCGCCGCCCGGCGCGCGGAACCAGTCGGGCAGCCGGCCGGTGGTCTTGTGCAGCAGGTCGGAGGTGCGCTCCAGCTCGTCCCGGACCTTGGCCTCGGACAGGTGCCGAAGGTCCGGGTGGGTCCAGGTGTGGTTGGCGATGTGGTGGCCGCGGTCGGCGATCTCCCGCACCAGCGCCGGGTGCTCGACCGCGTTCTCCCCGATCAGGAAGAAGGTCGCCCGGATCCCGTACTGCTGGAGCAGCGCCAGCACGGTGGGGGTGTACCGGGGGTCGGGACCGTCGTCGATGGTGAGCGCCACCACCCGCCGGGCCGCGTCCAGTTCGTACACCGGCTTGCTCTCCGCCGCGGTGAGCACCTTCTTGTTGACGGGCACCGCGCTCGGCACGGCACCGGAGGCCGCGGCGGCGGGGGAACCGGTCGGCGGCACCGGCGAGGGCGGCCCGGACGGGGCCGTCGGCGACGGCACCGGAGGCGCGGTCGGGGCGGCGCCCGGTTCCCCCGCCGCCCCGGCCGGCGCCACCGGGAGGGCGCTCTCGGCGATCCCCGCCTCGGCGCTCGCCTCCCCGCCGCTCCAGGGACTCCGGCAACCGGCGGCCGCCCCCAGCAGGGACATCCCGGCCGCGACCAGCAGCAATCTTCGCGAAGTAATCTGACGATCTGACAGCATGCTGGATGCTTCCCCCGGCCGTCACCGGTGCTCCCCGGGGACGACCCCTACGGACCCGATCACCACTCCGACGGCCCAAGGGCGGCCCGAGGCCGGCCCGGACGCGGCCCCGGCGACAGCCCCGCAGGCGGCCCCGGAGGGCCCGGAAGCGGCCCGGAAACGGCCCCGGGGCGGCCCGGAACCACCCGCGCCACCCCCGCTTCCCGGGTTCTTCCGACGATCTTCGCCGACCCGCCGTTCGGCCCCCCGTCCGGACCGCTACGCTGTGCCTTCCCCAGTGTGATGATCTGCCATCAGAGGACGTGGCCATGACGACAAGTCAGGACTTCCCCCAGCAGGGCCAGCAGGACGACGACACCTCCGAGCCGAGCCAGTGGGAACGTTTCGGCGTCGACACCACCACTCCGCACTCCGCACGGGTCTACGACTACTGGCTGGGCGGCAAGACCAACTTCCCGCCGGACCGCGCCATGGGGCAGGCCATCGAACAGGCCGTCCCGAGCGTCAAGGAGATGGCCAAGGCCAACCGCGCCTTCCAGGGCCGGGCCGTCCGCCACCTGGCCCGGGAGCACGGCATCCGCCAGTTCCTGGACCTCGGCACCGGCATCCCCACCTCGCCCAACACCCACGAGATCGCCGAGGCCGTCAGCCCCGGGACCCGGGTGGTCTACGTGGACAACGACCCGATCGTGCTCGCCCACGCCCGTGCGCTGATGGTCTCCAGCCCGGCCAGCCGCACCACCTACATCCACGCCGACCTGCGCAAGCCCGAGGAACTGTTCGCCGACCCGGCGCTCACCTCCACCCTCGACCTCACCCAGCCGGTCGGCCTGCTGATGATCGCCGTGCTGATGCTGATCGCCGACGAGGACGACCCGTGGGGCCGGGTCGCCGCCCTGCGCGACGCCCTGCCCGCCGGCAGCTGCATCGCCCTCACCACCCCCACCCCGGACTTCGACCCGGAGGCCGTCGGCAAGGTCGCCGAGGCCGCCCGGGCCGGCGGGATGACCCTGGTGCCGCGCTCCTACGACGACGTGGTCCGCTTCTTCGACGGCTGGGACCTGGTCGAGCCGGGCGTCGCCCCGGTCCTGGCCTGGCGCCCGGACGGCGAGCCGCCGGCCGACCCGAAGGCCGCGTACTACTGGGGCGGCGTGGCCGTCAAGCGCTGATCCGGCGCCGGGCGGGACGGGACGGGCCCGTACCGTCCCGCCCGGCCGCAGGACCGCCTGTTGCGGGCCCACCAGCGGTCCGCTACTTCAGCAGTCGCGACATCCGCCGGTCCGCCAGCGGCTTGCCCCCGGTCTGGCAGGTCGGGCAGTACTGCAGGGAGGAGTCCGCGAAGGACACCTCCCGCACGGTGTCCCCGCAGACCGGGCACGGCAGCCCGGTCCGGCCGTGCACCCGCAGCCCGAGCTTCTTCTCCGCCTTCAGCTCCCCCGCCGCCAGCCCCCGCGAGCGCTCCACCGCGTCGCGCAGCGTGCTGCCGAGCGCCTCGTACAGCCGCGCCGTCTCCTCCCCGGTCAGCGCCGAGGCGAGCTTGTACGGCGACATCCGGGCCGCGTGCAGCACCTCGTCCGAGTAGGCGTTGCCCACGCCGGCCAGCACCGTCTGGTCCCGCAGCACGCCCTTGATCCGGCGCCGGTCGTCCCGCAGCAGGGCGGCGAAGGCCTCCGGGGTGAGGGCCGGGTCCAGCGGGTCGGGGCCGAGCCTGGCCACGCCCGGCACCTCGGCCGGATCCCGGACCACGTAGGCCGCGAGCCCCTTCTTCGTCCCGGCCTCGGTGAGGTCGAACCCGTCCCCGGCCGGCTCGCCCGACTCGTCGGCCAGGCGCAGCCGCAGCGCCAGCGGGTTCCGCGGGCTCGGATGCGGCGGCTCGTCGGGCAGGCTGTCCTTCCAGCGCAGCCAGCCGGCCCGGGCCAGGTGGACCACCAGGTGCAGTCCGCCGGCCTCGATGTCCAGGAACTTGCCGCGCCGGGTCACCGGGCCGACCGTGCGCCCCTCCAGCGCCGTCACCGGCGGGTCGTAGGTCTTCAGCGCACTGATCGCCACCGGCTGCACCCGGGCGATCACGCGCCCGGTCAGCCGCTCGGACAGGAAGGCGCTCAGCGCCTCGACCTCGGGCAGCTCCGGCATGCGCCCAGTCTCCCCCGGTCCCGTCGGCCCCGCACGCTCCACCGGCCCCCCTTTGGCCGTTCCCCACCACGGAGCGCAGGCTGGGAACCGAGGGAGGTACCCCGCCACCATGAGCACCCTTGAGGAACAGATCGACATCTCCGTCCCGGTCCTCGCGGCCTGGGAGCAGCTGCACCGGGTGCACGAGTACCCGCGGTTCGTCGACGGCGTCCGCAGCGCCCACCCGCACGGGCGCAACCTCGCGCACCTCGGGGTGGCGGTCGGCGGCGGCGAGCGCTCGGTGGACACCGAGATCACCGACCGGGGCCGGGGCCGGGTGATGGCCTGGCGGACGCTGGACTCGCTCCGGCTGCGCGGCGCCGTCGCCCTGCTGCCGCTTGACGCCCGGCACACCCGTTTGCAGATCCGGGTGGAGTACGACCCGGACGCGGTGCACCGGGAGTTCGGCGGGCCGCGCGGCTTCGCCCAGGCGGGGGCGATCGAGCGCACGGTCCGGGCGGACCTGCGGCACTTCCGGGAGCTGGTCGAGGCGCGGGTGAGCGCCGCCGACGACCGGCCGCGGCACCCGTAAGCAGCGCATAAGCCCAGCTCAGCGCGAGTGGTGAGGCTCTTCACAGGGTGCCGCCGAGCAGACCGTTCCAGTTTCAACCTGTGGCAGACTCGAACCCCATGGACATCGGCCCGGTCACCAGGACGCTCCGCGCGGCGGTCTTCGCCGCGCTGGTCGTGCTGCTCGCCGGGCTCGGCCAGGTGCTGGTCACCGGCCGGGCGCTGCCGGTCGGCCCGATGGTCCTGGCCTCGGTCGCCGTGTTCGCGGTGGCCCTCGCCGCGGCCGGTCGTGAGCGCGGCTTCCCGGCGGTCGCCGCGGTGTTCCTGCCGTTGGAGCTGGGCGTCAGCGCGCTGTTCGACCTCGCCCAGACCAGTTGCCCCTCGCTTCCGCCCGGCGCCGGGCACGGCCTCCAGCCGCTGCTGTGCGGCGGCGGCTCGCTCGGCGGCTTCCTGCTCGGCCACGGCGTCTCCCAGCAGGTCGGCGTACTGCTGCTCCTGCTGCTGCACACGGTGATCGCCCTGGCGGGCGCGTACTGGCTGCGCCGCGCGGACGCCGCGCTGGCCGGCCTCGCCGGTGCCGTCCGGATGCTGGGCGAGTTCCTGCACCGGCACCTCCCGGCCGCCGCCCGCTGGCTGCTGCTGCGCGCCGCGCCCGTCCCGGCCCGCCCGGTGGCGCGGGTGCCGTTCCCCCGGGCCAGCCGCGTGCTGGTCCCCGCCGAGGACGTCGTCGTCCGTCCGGCCGTCCGGCGCGGTCCGCCGGTGTTCGCCCCGGCCGTCTGAGCCCGGCCGCCCGGCCCGAGCCCCCGCTCCGCCGCGGCGCCCCCGCCCATCCGGCTGCCTCTCCCCCGCGCGCCCGACCGGCCGCGCCCGTACCCGTACGCCCGAGAGCACAGGACGACACCCCATGAGCAACACCCGCAAGACCGACAACAGGGCCTCCGCCACCGACCGCATGCGCGCCGCCCGGGCCCAGGCCGAGCGTTCCGACCGGATCCGCCGCCGGGTGGTGGTCGGCGCCGCCTCCGCCGCCGTGCTCGCCCTCGCGGCGGGCGTGGCCTTCGCCGTGGGCGGCTCCTCGGGCTCCGGCTCGGACACCGCCGCGAACGGCCCGCTGGTCGTCCCCGCCAACGCGACCGGCGACGGCGGCACGGTGATCACCTACGGCAAGGCGGACGCCCCGCACACCCTGGAGGTCTACGAGGACTTCCGCTGCCCGTTCTGCGAGCAGCTGGAGACCACCACCGGGAAGACCATCCAGCAGCTCGCCGACGCCGGGACGTACAAGGTCGAGTACCACCTGGCGACGTTCCTGGACAAGAACCTCGGCGGCAAGGGCTCGCGCACCGCGCTGGCCGCCGCCGGCGCCGCCCTGAACGAGGGCGTGGACAAGTTCAAGCAGTTCCACGACGTGCTGTACGCCAACCAGCCGGACGAGCGCAGCGACGCCTTCGGCGACGTCAACCACGTCCTGGACCTGGCCGGCCAGGTGCCCGGGCTGAAGACCGACGGCTTCGTCAAGGCCGTCCAGGACGGCACCTACGCGCCGTGGGCGGCCAAGGTGAACGCGGAGTTCGACAAGAGCGACGTCACCGGCACCCCGACCGTCAAGCTGGACGGCAAGAAGCTGGACGTCCTCACCAACGGCAAGGCCGTCTCCCCCGAGCAGTTCACCGCGATGGTCAAGCAGGTGACCGGGTGACCCCCGCCGCCCCCGCGGCCCCCGCCGCCACCACCACCACGCGGACCGTCGGCGCGAGCCGCCCGTTCGCCTGGCTGCTGCTGATCGGCGGCGCGGTCGGCCTGTTCGCCTCGGCGGTCCTCACGCTGGACAAGATCCGGCTGCTGAAGGACCCGTCGTACGTCCCCAGCTGCAACATCAATCCGATCATCAGCTGCGGCTCGATCATGCGCAGCGACCAGGCCGAGGCCTTCGGCTTCCCCAACTCGCTGATCGGGCTGGTGGCCTTCGGGGTCGTCATCGCGGTCGGCGCCGGGCTGCTCGCGGGGGCGGCGTACCGGCGCTGGTTCTGGCTCGGCCTCCAGGCCGGGACGGTCTTCGGGGTCGGCTTCGTGACCTGGCTGATGTACCAGGCGCTCTACCGGATCGGCGCGCTCTGCCCGTACTGCATGGTGGTGTGGGCCGCGATGATCCCGCTGTTCTGGTACACCACGCTGCACAACCTGCGCTCGGGCGTGATCCCGGTGGGCCCGCGGCTCCGGGTGGCCGTCCGGGAGGCGGTCCGCTACCACTGGGTCGTACCGGCCCTCTGGTACGCGGTGATCGCGCTGCTGGTCCTCGACCGGTTCTGGTACTACTGGAGCACTCTGCTCTGATCCCCCGTCCGCCGTCCTCCCGTACCCCTCGCGGGCAGGGCGGCGGACCATCCCTCCTGGTGGGGCGCCATGCGACGCAGGATCATCCTCTCCGTGTCCGTCTCGGTCGACGGCTACTTCGAGGGCCCGGACCACGACCTCAGCTGGAACCTGGTCGACGACGAGGTGCACACCCACTTCAACCGGGAACTCGCCCGAATGGGTGGTTTCCTTTCCGGCCGGGTGACGCACGAGCTGATGGCCTCCGTCTGGCCGACCGCCGACCAGGACCCGGACGCCGACGGCCCGATGATCGAGTTCGCGGGCATCTGGCGCGCGATGCCGAAGGTCGTCTTCTCCCGGACGCTCGACCGCGCCGACTGGAACACCACGGTCGTCCGCGAGGTCACCCCCGAGTCGATCGCCGCGCTGGCCGCCGGCCCCGGCGGCGACCTCTGCCTGAGCGGCGCCAACCTGGCCGAGTCCTTCCTCGCCCAGGACCTGATCGACGAGTTCCGGATCTACGTCCACCCCGTCGTCCTCGGCCGCGGCACGCTCTTCTTCAGCCCCACCGAGCACTCCACCCCGCTCACCCTGGTCGACAGCCACCGCTTCACCAACGGCGTGACCCTGCTGCACTACACCCGCAACGGCCCGTCACCCCTGGACGGGTGACGGGCCGCGACGGAAGCCGTACCGGTCGGGCGCGGGCGGTCCGGTCCACTCAGAAGGTGAACGCCTCGACCTCCGCCAGGAGTTCGGCCCGCCGCCGCTCGTCGATGAACGAGGCGCGGAACGAGTTGGCCGCCAGCCGCCGCAGGATCTCCTGGTCGAGGCCGAGGGCCTCGCCGACGGCCCGGAAGTTGTCCTCGACGTAGCCGCCGAAGTACGCCGGGTCGTCGGAGTTGACGGTGACCAGCAGACCGGCCTCCAGCATCTCGCTCAGCGGGTGGTCGGCGATCGTGTCGATGCAGCGCAGCCGGACGTTGGAGAGCGGGCACAGGGTCAGCGGGATCTGCTCGCGGACCAGCCGGGCCACCAGTTCGCCGTCCTCCAGGCAGCGCAGCCCGTGGTCGATCCGCTCGACGCCGAGGACGTCCAGCGCCTCGGTGATGTACGAGGGCGGGCCCTCCTCCCCGGCGTGGGCGACGCGCCGCAGCCCGGCCTCGGCGGCCCGGCGGTACACCTCGCGGAACTTCGCCGGCGGGTTGCCGACCTCGGCCGAGTCCAGGCCGATGCCCGCGATCCGGTCGAAGTACGGGCGGGCGGCCTCGAAGGTCTCCAGCGCGGACTCGGCGGACTCGTCCCGCAGGAAGCACATGATCAGCCGGGTGCTGATGCCGTACCGCTCCTCGCTGCGCGACAGCGCCCGGGTCAGCCCCTCCACCACCACGTCCAGCGGCACCCCGCGCGCGGTGTGCGCCTGCGGGTCGAAGAAGATCTCCGCGTGCCGCACGCCCTGCTCCGCGGCCCGGGCCAGGTAGGCGTCGGCGAGGTCCGCGAAGTCGTCCTCGGTGCGCAGCACGGCCATCAGCGCGTAGTACAGGTCCAGGAAGGACTGGAGGTCGCTGAAGGAGTACGCGGTGCGCAGTTCCCCGGTGTCGGCGTACGGCAGCCGGACGCCGTTGCGGGCGGCGAGCTCGAAGGCGAGTTCGGGCTCCAGGGTGCCTTCGATGTGCAGGTGGAGTTCGGCCTTGGGAAGGGGCATCAGCGATCTGTCCGAGCGGTAGCGGGGGAACCCGAAGGTACGGAAGGATTCATCCTACGATCCGGGGGATCACCGCCGGGTCGCGCCGCTCCGACGGCAGGGCCGGGTACCCGCAGGGGTGCCGCACGGGTGTCCGGATCCTCGGGTGTACGGGCGCGGCGGGCCGGGCACCCCGTAGGAGGGGGCTTCCGCCGAGGAGGTACCGAGATGCGGCACGCCGACGCCACGCACATCCGGCCCGAGGGCGTCTCCCCGCACGCTCTGGGCAACGACACGCTCCTGCACGAGCTGGAACAGCTGCACCGGACGCGCCACGAGACCTTCCTGTACGGCTCGGAGGAGGCGCTGAAGCGGCACTCCCTGCGCACCGGGCAGCTGGAGGCCGAGTACCTGCACCGCTTCCCGCTCCGGCAGGTGACCGCCGGACGGACCAGGGCGGGCGCCCGGGCCCGGGAGGCGGCGGCCCGGGTGGAGTCGCTGCCGGAGTGACCCGGCCCGGCCGCGCACCCGGCCGCGCATCCCGTCACGCACCCCGTCCGGACACCTGACGGGGCACCCGACGGCGCGCCCGGGGGCGTACCCGACGGGACGGGCGCCAGGGAGCGCCCGGGCGGGACACGCCGGGCGCGCGGTGGCGTGCCCGGGGCCGGGCCGTCGGGGAGGGTGTGAGGGCAGACGCACCGGACCCAGACCCCCTCGGGAGCCCCGCATGCCCATCGCCAGCGTCAACCCCGCGACCGGCGAGACCCTGGAGACCTTCGAACCGCTCGACGCGGCCGGCATCGAGCGGCGGCTGGCCCGGGCCGAGGCCGCGTTCCACGGCTACCGCACCAGCCCGTTCGCGGCCCGCGCCGAGCTGATGCGCCGGGCGGCCGACCTGCTGGACCAGGACCGGGAGACGGTCGCCCGGACCATGACCGAGGAGATGGGCAAGCCGCTCGCCGCCGCCCGGGCCGAGGCCGCCAAGTGCGCCAAGGCGATGCGCTGGTACGCCGACCACGCGGAGGAACTCCTCGCCGACGAGCACCCGGCCCCGGCCGACGTCGCCGACTCGGGCGCCTCCCGGGCCTACGTCCGCTACCGCCCGATCGGTCCGGTGCTGGCGGTGATGCCGTGGAACTTCCCCTTCTGGCAGGTGATCCGGTTCGCGGCGCCGGCCCTGATGGCGGGCAACGTCGGCCTGCTGAAGCACGCGTCCAACGTGCCGCGCACGGCGGTGGCGCTGGAGCGGCTGTTCGAGCGGGCCGGGTTCCCGGAGGGCTGCTTCCAGACCCTGCTGATCGGCTCGGGCGCGGTCGAGGCCGTCGTCCGGGACCCCCGGGTCGCCGCCGTCACCCTGACCGGCAGCGAGCCGGCCGGACGGGCGGTGGCGTCCGCCGCGGCCGACGAGGTCAAGAAGGCCGTGCTGGAACTGGGCGGCAGCGACCCGTACGTGGTGCTGCCGAGCGCCGACGTGGACGCCGCGGTCGGCACCGCCGTCCGGGCCCGGGTGCAGAACAACGGTCAGTCCTGCATCGCCGCCAAGCGCTTCATCGTGCACACCGACGTCTACGAGCGCTTCACCGCCGGCTTCACCGAGGCGATGCGCGCGCTGCGGGTCGGCGACCCGATGGACGAGGCCACCGACGTCGGCCCGCTGGCCAGCCGGCAGGGCCGGGACGACCTGGAGGAACTGGTCGAGGACGCCCGGACGCACGGCGCCCGGGTGGAGTGCGGCGGCGGGCGCCCGGAGGGCTGGGACACCGGCTGGTTCTACGAGCCGACGGTGCTGACCGGCATCACCCCGGCGATGCGGATCCACCAGGAGGAGACCTTCGGCCCGGTCGCCACCGTCTACCGGGTGGCCGACCTGGACGAGGCGGTCGCCGTCGCCAACGACACCCCGTTCGGCCTGAGCGCCAACGTCTGGACCACGGACGAGGCCGAGCAGCAGCGCTTCGTCCGCGACATCCAGGCCGGCGGGGTGTTCTTCAACGGGATGACCGCCTCCCACCCGGCGCTGCCGTTCGGCGGCGTCAAGCGCTCCGGCTTCGGCCGGGAGCTGTCCGGGCACGGGATCCGGGAGTTCTGCAACGTCACCACGGTGTGGATCGGCTGAGCGCTCCCGGGTCCCGCCGGGGCGGCCGGGTCAGATCGGCCCGGCCGGGTCGGCCGCGTCGGGTCAGGCCGCCATCCGGTGCCTGCCCCGGCCGGGCGTCATCCAGCGGGCGAGCACACCGCCCATGGCGATGACCGTCAGGCCCCAGAAGATCGCCATCAGCACCAGCATCGGCAGCAGGCTCACCTGGGCGGCGACCATGCCGAGGCCGACCGAGAGCGCGATCATGAACGTCACCACAGTGGGGCTGAGGGTGAGCAGCCAGTGCCACGCGCGGTGCCCGAAGCCTCGGTTCTTCTGCGCTTCGGGCCCGGCGTCGAGTTCGGCGTCGAGTTCCTTGTAGGTCAGCAGGTCCATCGGGACCGCCTCCAATGCTGGACGGGAGGGTCGACCTGGCCCGGAGGTCAGGAGGCCTTGCGCGGGGCCGTGGGCTTCCGGCCGGTGGTCTTCTTCGCCGCAGACGTCTTCACGGCGGACGTCTTCGCGGCGGACGTCTTCACGGCGGTCCCGGTGCTCTTCTTCGCGGGCGCGCGTCGGCGCGCGGCGGGCTTCTCCTCCGGTGCCGGCTCCGGCTCCGTACCCGGGTCGGACCCGGCGGGCGGCCTCCGCCCGCCCTTGGCCTGCTTGAGGCTGCTGCGCAGCGCCTCCATCAGGTCGATCACGTTGTCCGGGGCCTCGCCGGACTCCTCCTCGTGCGGGATCTCGACGCCTTCGAGCCGGGCGGTGATCACCTGCTGGAGGGCCTGCTGGTAGTCGTCGTGCAGCTGGGACAGGTCGAAGTCCTCGGAGAGGGTGTCCATCAGCGACCGCGCCATCTTCAGCTCCTGCGGCCGGACGGTGACCTCCTCCTCGGGTGCGATCCCGGCCGCCGGGCGGACCTCGTCGGGCCAGATGCAGGTCTGGAGCACCAGCGTGTTGTCGTGCACCCGCAGCACCGCCGGGGACTCCCGGGTGCGCAGCGCGATCTTGGTGACCGCGATCTGCCCGGACTCGGTGAGCGCGTCGCGCAGGAGCGCGTACGGCTTGGCGGCGGCCTTGTCGGCGACGCCCACGTAGTAGGCCTTGGAGAACATCAGCGGGTCGATCTCGCGCTCGTCGACGAAGGCCAGTACGTCGATGATCTTCTTGCTGGGCAGCGGCAGGTCCGCGAGGTCCTCGTCGCTGAGCGTGACGGTCCGCCCGTCGGGGGACTCGTAGCCCTTGGCGATCTCCGCGTACGGGACTTCCTTCTCCTCCTGCTCGCAGTACCGCTTCATCCGCACCCGGCCGCCGTCCTTGGCGTGCACCTGGTGCAGCGGGACGTCGTGCTCCTGGGTCGCGGAGTACAGGTGGACGGGGATGCTGACCAGCCCGAAGCTGATCGTCCCCTTCCAGGTGGTCTGCATGGGGTCGCTCCTGACCGGCGCCGGGAACCGGCCGGCACCGAGGACGCTCGGGGAGTGCTCCGGGGAGGACCGCTCCGGGGAGGGCCTTCCGGGGGATGCCCCGAGAATCCCACTCTGCCCGGATTTGCTCCGATCGGCCACACCGCGCCCACAATGGGCCGAGGAGGTCGATGCGGATGACCGCGACGCACCGGGCCGGGCACGCTCCGCCACCGGACCGCACGACGTACCGGGTGACCTACACCGCGCTCGGGGAGGTGCGCCGGGACGAGGTCACGGTGGTGCCCGGGTACTCGCAGGAGAGCGACATCCCGCGGATCCTGGCCGCCCGCCTCTCCGGCCGGCTCGCGGGCCGTCCGCCCGGGCGCCCGCCGGAGATCGTGGTGCTCCGACTGCGCGCGGTCCGGCCCTGAACCGGCCCCGGGCCGACCCCGGACAGGCCCCGGGCAGGCCTCGCAAAGCCTGACGATGCGTCAGATCTGAGCTTTCCATGACACCGGTTCACCCGCGCTGACCTGGTCTTTTATGTCCGGTAAGCGAACAGTTATCAAAGCCTTGTTCCGATACTCGGGCGTAGAAGTTAGGTTGCACCGCAATGCGCGGGTCTGTCCCCCCACCCTGTGGCGACGAGCCGAGGGTCGCCGCGCTGGAAAGGCACAGGGCACCCTCAGATGAGTGCGAACACCACCGAGCCGACGACCGCCGACCGGGCTCCCCACCAGGCCGGACCCCCCGGGCACGGCGACGGCCACCTGAAGGCCGGGCTCAAGAACCGCCACCTGTCGATGATCGCCATCGGCGGCGTGATCGGCGCCGGCCTGTTCGTCGGCTCCGGCGCGGGCATCGCGTCCACCGGCCCCGGCATCCTGCTCTCCTACGCCCTGGCCGGCGCGCTGGTCGTGCTGGTGATGCGGATGCTCGGCGAGATGGCCGCGGCCGACCCGCAGAGCGGCTCCTTCTCGGCGTACGCGGACCGCGCGCTGGGCCGCTGGGCCGGGTTCTCCATCGGCTGGCTGTACTGGTTCTTCTGGGTCGTGGTGCTCGCGGTCGAGGCGACGGCCGGCGCGAAGATCCTCAACCAGTGGGTGCCCGGCGTGCCGCAGTGGGGCTGGGCGCTGATCGTGATGGCGGTGCTGACCGCCACCAACCTGTTCTCGGTGGCCTCCTACGGCGAGTTCGAGTTCTGGTTCGCCGGGATCAAGGTCGTCGCGATCGCCGCCTTCCTGGTGATCGGCATCCTCGCCGCCTTCGGCCTGCTGCCCGGCACCCACGCGGTCGGCGCCGGCAACCTGACCGGCCACGGCGGCTTCCTGCCGCACGGGGTGGGCGCGGTGTTCACCGGCATGCTGACCGTGGTCTTCGCCTTCATGGGCAGCGAGATCGTCACCCTGGCCGCCGGCGAGTCGGAGGACCCGCAGAAGGCCGTGACCAAGGCCACCAACAGCGTGATCTGGCGCATCGGGATCTTCTACCTGGGCTCGATCCTGCTCGTGGTCACCCTGCTGCCCTGGGACTCGGCCGCGGTCAAGGCCAGCCCGTACGTGGCGGTGCTGGACCACATCGGCATTCCCGGCGCCGGCCAGGTGATGGACGTGATCGTGCTGACGGCAGTGCTCTCCTGCCTCAACTCCGGGATGTACACGGCCTCCCGGATGGCCTTCTCGCTCGGCCAGCGCGGTGACGCCCCGAAGGCCTTCGCGAAGGTGACCGCGCGCGGCGTGCCGCGGGTGGCCATCCTCTCCTCGGTGGTCTTCGGCTTCGTCGCCGTCTTCTTCAACTACACCTCGCCGGACACGGTGTTCGCCTTCCTCCTCAACTCCTCCGGTGCGGTCGCGCTCTTCGTCTGGCTGGTGATCTGTGCCACCCAGCTGCGGATGCGCAAGATCATCGAGCGGGAGATGCCCGAGCGGCTGACCGTCCGGATGTGGCTGTACCCGTACCTGACCTGGACCGCGATGGGCATGATCGGGTTCGTGATGGTCTACATGTTCACCGACGCCGACGGGCGCAAGCAGATGTACCTGTCGCTGGTCGCCGCGGCGATCGTGCTGGCGGCCTCGGCCGTGGTGGGCCGACGGCGACGGGCGGCGGTGGCGGCGGGGTCCTGACCCGTCCGCACCGCGCGGGAACGCCGGGCCCGGAAGCCTCTTCGGAGGCCTCCGGGCCCGGTGCCGTTTCCCGGAGTCGACTACCGGTGCCGCTTCCCCGAGTCGACCGCCGGGGCCGCCTCCCGGGGCCGTTGTCCGGTGCCGCGCCGGGCCGGCATCGGCGCAGCCCCGGCGCACCACAGTTTGACCAAGGCACGTCAAGGGGGATACCTGGGCATGGCGCTCCCCCACGAGCGTCCCCCCACCCTCCCCGGGAGACCCCGTGCCGTCCCTGCCCGCCCCCATGTCGCCCCCGTCGCCCCGACCACGCGCGGAACCCGAGTCCGCGCGCCTGCGGTTCGGGCGCCGGCTGCGCCACTGGCGCGAGGCCCGCGGCCTCAGCCAGACCGAGTTCGGCCGCCTGCTCGGCTACCACAACTCACTGATCAGCCGGGTGGAGAACGCCCGCCGCTGGCCGCCGCCCGGGCTTCCCGTCCGGGCCGATGAACTCCTGCTCGCCGGTGGCGAGTTGGCCGGACTGTGGCCGGCCGTCCGACAGGAGCGCGAACGCCTCGGCGAACTCGCCGGCACCGCCCGGCCGCCGCTCACCGGCGCCACCGCCCCGCCGGACCCGGTCACCGTCGAGGTGCTCGCCCACCTGCTCGCCGGCTACCGCACCGCCGGCGGACGGATCGGCGGCGAGGAACTGGCCGCCGTCCTGGAACACCACGCCCGCACCCTGGCCGGCTGGCAGCACACCGCCCCCCGCGAGAGCCTGGCCGCCATCCGCTCGCTCGCCGCCCAGTACGCCGAACTCGCCGGCTGGGCCCACTTCGAGGGCGACCGCTGCGCCCGCGCGCTCGACTGGTACACCACCGGCCTGGAATGGGCCCGCGCGACCGGCGACCGGGCCACCACCGCCACACTGCTCGCCCGGCAGAGCACCCTGCACTGGTGGAGCGGCGACCCGGCCAACGCGCTCGCCCTGGCCGAGGCCGCCCGCGCCGCCGCCCCTCCCCTGCCGGAACCCCGGGCCTGGGCCGCCGTCGCCAAGGCGCACGCCCACGCGCTCCTCGGCGAGGCACCGCAGGTGCGCCAGGCACTCGCGGACGCCCGGCGGCTGACCACGGCCGCACTGCGCTCCGGCGAGCCCACCCCCTGGTCGGCCCGCGCCGACCTGGTCCTGGCCGTCGCGCACGGCACCTGCCATCGGGACCTCTCGGTCCACACCGGCCGCGCCGCCCACGCCCGCATCGCGGCGGCCCGCCTGGAGGCCGCTCTGGCACTCCTCGACCCGGCGGCCCACCCACGCGACCACGCCCTGGTCACCGCCCGCCTCGCCGGCGCCCAGGCCCGCGCCGGGCGGCGCGACGCCGCCACCACCCTGCTCGCCCGCCTGCCCCCGGGCGCCACCGGCCGCATCGCCCGGGAGCAGCACCGCGCCCGCGAGTGGCTGCGCGGCTGAGCCTCCGGGCACGGAAGTCGCCGCGCGGCCGAGCGTCCGGGCACGGCGAGGGGGCCGCCCACCGCCTGGGGGTGCGGTGGCCGGCCCCTCGTGACCGGATCAGAGCCCGGCCGCCGCCGCCGCGATGTCGGCCGCGTAGGTGCTCACCTGGGTGTAGACGCCCGGGTACCCGGGGCGGGCGCAGCCGTTGCCCCAGCTGACGATGCCGACCTGGACCCAGCGGCCGGCCGTGTCCCGGCGGACCATCGGCCCGCCGGAGTCGCCCTGGCAGGTGTCGACGCCGCCCCGGTCGACGTAGCCGGCGCAGAGCGAGCCCGCGGTGTTCAGGCCCGGGTAGGCGCCGGCGCAGGTGGCGTCGTCGACGAACGGCACGGTGGCCTTGAGCAGGTACCGCTGCTGGGCGCCGCCCTCACTCGCGGCGCCCCAGCCCATGATGGTGAAGGTGCCGTTGTCGTAAGCGGTGGAGGTGGCGATCGGCAGGGTGCTGACCAGGCTGCTGTTCACCGGCGAGGCCAGCTTGATCAGCGCCCAGTCGTCGCCGTTCTCGGCGCCGGTGAAGGCGGGCGACTGGTAGACGTACGAGGAGCCGACCTTGATCGCGCTGCCGCTGCGCAGGTCGGCCGCGCCGAGGGTCGCGGTGATGCTGCTGTCGGCACCGGTGCCGTCGACGCAGTGGGCGGCGGTGAGCACGATCTGCGGGGTGTAGAGCGCGCCGCCGCAGCCCATCGAGAGCCGCACCACGAACGGGAACTCGCCCTGCGCCGCCCGCGTGCCGCCGACCACGGTCGGCGAGGGTGCGGGCCCGGCGGCGGCGGGCAGTGCGAGCACGCCGGCGCCGAGCACCACTGCGGCCAGTAGGCTGACGAGCCTGCCGAGTTGACGCTTCATCAGGTTCCTCCTTGCAGGTGGGGGAAGACCGAGAGTGCCCCGGCGGGCGGCGCGACAGGAGGGGCCCGGCCTTGCCGGATCGTACTGGCAGGAACACGACAATGCGGGTTCCGGGTACGGCGGCCCCGCCGAGGCCGTACGGACGCCGCACGGGGACCCACGGCGGGCCCTATAGGGTGATCGCCCATGCGGGATCTTGTGGCGGGGATGAAGTACCTGATCGACGGCCAGCGCTGGGTCGGCCGGCACGGCCGCTGGTGGGGTTTCGGAATGCTGCCCGCCCTGGTCTCCCTGGTCGGCTACGGCGTCGCGCTCGCCTTCCTCGCCGCCCGCTCCGGGGACCTCGCCGGGTGGGCCACCCCCTTCGCCGACCACTGGGCCTCACCCTGGCGGACCCTGCTGCGCGACGCGCTCGCGGCGGTCCTCTTCGGCGGCGGCCTCCTGCTCTCCCTGCTCACCTTCACCGCCGTCACGCTGCTGGTCGGGCAGCCCTTCTACGAGGCGCTCTGCGCCGAGGTCGACGAGACCGAGGGCGGCGCGCCCACCCCGCCGGACACCCCGCTCTGGCGCGAACTGCTGGTCGCCGCGCGTGACAGCGCGGCCGTACTGCTGCGGGTGGCCGCGTTCGGCGCGGTCCTGTTCGTCTGCGGGTTCATCCCGGTGGTCGGGCAGACGGTCGTCCCGGCCCTCGGCTTCCTGGTCTCCGGCTTCTTCCTGACCGTCGAGCTGACGGCCGTCGCCCTCCAGCGGCGCGGGGTGCCGCAGCCCGAGCGGATCCGGCTGCTGCGGGCACGCCTCGGGCTGGCCCTGGGCTTCGGCACGCCGCTGGTGCTGGCCTTCCTGGTGCCACTGGTGACGGTGCCCGCCATGCCGGGGGCCGTCGCCGGGGCCACCCTGCTGGCCCGCGACCTCGTCCCGACCGGGCCGGACGACGAGGACGGCGCCGAGGGGGGTGCCGAGGGGAACACCGAGCGGGACGCCGCCCAGGAGCCGTCCGCCGCCGCGACCGCGCGGCCCGCGCCCGGGGCCCCGCACCCGGCCCCCTGAATCCGTGACCACCCGGTCACGCTGCGCCGATCCCGCGCCGACGCGGGTGTGAGGCCGCCCACAGGGCGTTCGGCATCTACGACCCCCGCTAGTGGACGGTCGCCGCACGGTGTCCGCCCGGCGGCCGCGACCGTGGGCCGTCCGGGCGCCGGGCGCGCACGTCCCGCCTGAAGAACCCAGGCCACCACGCCTGTCGCCCTTCCGTTCCGTCCGCGGCACCGGCTCACGGCCCCCGGGTGTGCAATTCGGACACTTCCTGTCAAATCCGCGACCGGGGCCCGTCGCGGCCACCGCGTTGCCACTACTGACCGTAGTAGCGATTGCCTTTGCCACCCGTCGCGCACCCTGCCAAGAATGGCCCGTCGCCCAGCACGGCCGACCAGGTCCGCCGTGCAGCCCGCCGCCCCCGCCGTCAGCGCCGGGGCGCCACGGCCGTCCCCGACGGCCGCGCGGGCCCCGCTCCCCCGGAGCCCGCGCGATGCCCCGTGTCCGGCACACCGGCACGGCCCCGACGGAGAAGGAACGCCCGCTTCATGCAGCTCAGCCATGCCCGCCGCAACTCCCTGATCACCGGTGTCGCCACCCTCGTGGTCGCGAGCGCGGCCACCGCCGCCCTCGCCATCCCGCAGGCCGGGAACACCGTCGAGGCCGCCGCCCCCGCGGCCGTCGTCTCGCTGGACGGCAAGCCGGTCGCCGACCAGCTCCAGGTCGACACCGCCGCCGCCGACCAGCAGGCCGCCCAGGCCGCTCAGGAAGCCCAGGTCCGGGCCGAGGCGGAGGCCGCCGCCCAGGCGCAGGCCCAGGCCGAAGCGCAGGCACAGGCGCAGGCCCAGGCGGACGCCAAGGCCAAGGCCGACGCCGACGCCGCCGCGTCCCGCTCCCAGGAGCGCCAGAACCTCGCCGCCGCCACCTACTCCGGCACCCCGCAGCAGATCGCCGCGCAGATCGTCCCGGCCGGCCAGCTGCAGTGCTTCAGCAACATCGTGTTCCGCGAGAGCAGCTGGAACCCGATGGCCGTCAACTCCTCCTCCGGCGCCTACGGCCTGGTCCAGGCCCTGCCGGGCTCCAAGATGGCCTCCGCCGGAGCCGACTGGCGCACCAACCCGGCCACCCAGATCAAGTGGGGCCTCGACTACATGAACACCCGCTACGGCAGCCCCTGCGGCGCCTGGTCGTTCTGGCAGTCGCACCACTGGTACTGAGCCGACCCCCGCTCGGCCGGGGCCCGCGACGCACTGCCGCGTCGCGGGCCCCGTCGCGCTCCCACCAGGCAGGACGGCCTACGGCGCACTGCCGCCCGGCTCCGGCCCGGCCCGCCGTCCGGCGTGTACACGCCCGGAAGGCGGCGTGAAGATATGGCGTACGGTCGTACGATTTGACGCCAATTGCTCGGAATTACGGGCCGTCAGGGCTTTGCCACGGTTCGCGGTCCCTCTTACGCTCCGGCGTCATGCCCTCACCCCTGATCAGCGTCGTGCTCCCCGCCTACGACCGGCACGAACAGCTCGCCGACTGCCTGGACTCGCTGCTCGCGCAGTCCCTGGCCGACGTCGAGGTGATCGTGGTCGCCGACCGCTCCCCCGAGACCGCGGGCGGGCTCGCCGACGCCTACGCGGCGCGGCACCCCCGGGTGTCCGCGCTGCACCTGAACGCCGCCGTCGGGGTCGGGGTGAGCCGGAACGCGGGGGCCGCGCGGGCGACCGGCGACTACCTGCTGTTCCTCGACGCCGACCACCTGCTGCCCCGGGACGCGCTCCAGGCCCTCGCCGACCGCCTCCGGCAAACCGGACCGGTGGACGTGCTGCTGTTCGGCCACTCCCGCCGGCACCAGGACCGGGACTGGCCGGGCGGGGCCGAGGCCCTGCTCGCCGAGGCCGGCCCCGAGGCGTTCGCCCCCTTCGACCGGCCCGCGCTGTTCGGCGCCCCGCCGCTCGCCTGGGACCGGCTGATCCGCCGCGGCCACTGGGAGGAGCTGGGGCTCGCCTTCCCGACCGGCCGCTACGAGGAGGTCCCGGTCGTGCACGCGGCCCTGCTCGGCGCGCGGCAGGCCGCCGTGCTGGCGCGCGAGTGCGTCCAGCTCCGGCGCCGCGAGACCGTCCACCCGGCGAGCGGGCCCGGCAGCAGCGTCTTCGACCTGTTCGAGCAGTACGAGCGCAGCTTCGCCCTGCTGGAGGACCAGCCGCACCTGTACGCGGTGCGGGACGCGCTGTTCGTCCGGATGGTCCGGCACTACCTGTTCGTCTTCGACCTCGCGGGCTGCGTCACCCGCGCCGAGCGGCCGCAGTTCTTCCACCGGGCCGCCGAGCACCACCGCCGCTTCCAGCCGCCCGGCCACCGGCGGCCGGGCGGACGCGAGGGGATCAAGTTCTCGCTGCTCGCGGGCGGCGCCTACCCGGCGTTCGAGGTCGCCAAGCTCTCCCACATCGCGCGCGGCACCCTCACCGGGCGGAAGTAGCGGCCGCGGCTGCGGCGGCCCGGGAGCTCCGGGAGCGCTCCGGGGCCCGGGGCCGCCGGACGGCCGAGCGCGCCACCGGACACCCCGTCGGCGGTACCCCCGTCGTGCCCGGTACCCCCCGGGCGCCGGGGCTGCCATGATCGGCCCAGCCGCAGCCGTGTCCCCCCGGGAGGTCCCTGGTGAGCCGTCCGTCCGCCGTACCCGGGGCCGAACTGGCCCGTGAACTGGCCGCCGTGCTGCGCGGCGAGGTCCGCTTCGACGCGGCCGAGCGGACCGTCTACAGCCATGACGCGTCCAACTACCGGCAGCTGCCGCTCGGCGTGGTCAAGCCCGCCGACACCGACGACGTGCGCACGGCCCTGGCGCTGTGCCGCGCGTACCGGGTGCCGGTGGTGGCGCGCGGGGCCGGGACCAGCGTCGGCGGGCAGGCGATCGGCCCGGGCGCGGTGGTGCTGGACTTCCGCCGCCACCTCGGCGGGGTGGAGGTCGACCCGCAGGCCCGCACCGCGCGGGTCCTGCCCGGCACCGTCCTGGACGACCTCCAGCGCGCCGCGCGCCCGTACGGGCTGCGCTTCGGCCCGGACCCGTCCACGCACAGCCGCTGCACCCTCGGCGGCATGATCGGCAACGACTCCTGCGGCTCGCACTCGCTCGCCTGGGGGCGCACCGCCGACAACGTCGAACGGCTGGAGCTGCTGCTCGCGGACGGCACCGAGCTGACCGTCGGCGGCCGGACCGGCCCGGAGGAGCGGGCGCAGCTGCGCTCCGCACCCTGCCGGGCCGGTGAACTCCACACCCGGCTACAGGAGTTCACCGACCGCAACCTCGCCACTATCCGGCAGGGGATGCCGCGGCTGCCGCGCCGCACCTCCGGCTACCCGCTGGACGCCCTGCTTCCCGAGCACGGCCACGACCTCGCCCGGGCCCTCACCGGCACCGAGGGCACCTGCGCGCTGCTGCTCGGCGCGACCGTCCGGCTGGTCGAGGAGCCGCCCGCGCGGGCCCTGGTGGTGGCCGGGTACCCCGACGAGGGCGCCGCCGCCGACGCCGTCCCCGCGCTGCTGCCGTTCGGACCGCTGACCGCCGAGGGCATGGCGGCCGACCTGATCGCCGCGCTGCTCGCCGCCGGGCCCCGCCCACCCGCCCTGGACCGGCTGCCCGCCGGCGCGTGCTGGCTGTTCCTCGAGACCGGCGGCGCCACCCCGCGGGCCGCCTACCAGGCCGCCCGCGAGCTCGCCGACGCGGTGCGCCGCGAGCGCTCGGCCACCGTCGCCCTGGTCACCGACCCGGCCGAGCAGCGCCAGCTGTGGGCGGTCCGGGAGGCCGGCGCCGGGATCGTCACCCGGCTGCCGCGCGAACCGGCCGGGGCCGCCGCCGGTCCGGCGGCCGGCGGGGCCGACGAGGCCTGGCCCGGCTGGGAGGACTCCGCCGTCCCGCCCGAGCGGCTCGGCGACTACCTGCGGGACCTGCGCGCCCTGCTGCGCCGGCACGGGCTGCGCGGCATCCCGTACGGGCACTTCGGCGACGGCTGCGTGCACCTGCGGATCGACTTCCCGCTGGACCGGCCCCACGGGGTCCTGGCCTTCCGGGAGTTCCTGGAGCAGGCGGCCGACCTGGTGGTCTCCTACGGCGGTTCGCTCTCCGGCGAGCACGGCGACGGGCAGGCCAGGGCGGAGCTGCTGCCGCGCATGTACCCGCCCGAAGTCATCGCGCTGTTCGGCGAGTTCAAGCGGATCTGGGACCCGGAGAACCTGCTGAACCCGGGCGCCCTGGTCGACCCCCGGCCGCTCGACGCCGACCTGCGCTTCGTCACCGCCCCGCGCCCGCTGCCGCTGGCCCTGCCGTACGAACAGGACGGCGGCAGCCTGGCCACGGCGGTGCACCGCTGCGTGGGCGTCGCCAAGTGCGTGGACCCGAGCACCGGGGTGATGTGCCCGAGCTACATGGCCACCGGCGAGGAGCGGCACTCCACCCGGGGCCGGGCCCGGCTGCTCGCCGAGATGCTGCGGGGGGACGCCGTCCCGGACGGCTGGCGGTCCGGCGAGGTCCGGGAGGCGCTGGACCTCTGCCTGAGCTGCAAGGGCTGCGCCAGCGACTGCCCGGTGCACGTCGACATGGCGACCTACAAGACCGAGTTCCTGTACCAGCACTACCGGCACCGGCCGCGCCCCCGCTCGCACTACTCGATGGGCCGGCTGCCGCTCTGGCTGCGGGCCGCCGCGCTCGCCCCCGGGGCCGCGAACGCGCTGGCCCGCTCCCCGCTCGGCGGCCCGCTCAAGCGGCTCGGCGGGATCGACCCGCGCCGGGTGCTGCCGGTGTTCCCGCCGGAGACCTTCACCGACTGGTTCCGGCGGCACCGCGCCGCGCACCCGGCCCCGGCGGGCGGGCGGCCGGTCCTGCTGTGGCCGGACACCTTCTCCGACCACCTCCAGCCGGGCGTACTGCGCTCGGCCGTCGAGGTGCTGGAACACCTGGGCTTCGACGTCCGACTGCCGGACGACCCGGTCTGCTGCGGCCTCACCTGGTACTCCACCGGCCAACTGGGCGCCGCCCGCCGGGTGTTGCGGCGCAGTCTGCGGACTCTGACGGCAACCGGGCTCCCGGCCGACACCCCCGTGGTCGGCCTGGAGCCCAGCTGCACCGCCACCCTGCGCGAGGACCTGCCCCGGCTGCTCGGCGCGGACGGCCGCCCGCTGGCCGAACGCACCCGCACCTTCGCCGAGTTCATCGACGAGCATGCCCCGGACGCCCCGCTCCCCCGGATCCCGCTGGACGCCGTCACCCAGACCCACTGCCACCAGCACGCGGTGCTCGGCAGCGCCGCCGACCGCCGGGTGGAGGCCCGACTCGGGCTGCACAACCGGGTGCTGGACTCCGGCTGCTGCGGACTGGCCGGCAACTTCGGCTTCGAGCGCGGGCACTTGGAGGTGTCCGAGGCGATCGCGGAGCGCGTCCTGCTCCCCGAGGTCCGGGCCGCCGGGCCGGACACGGTGGTGCTGGCGGACGGCTTCAGCTGCCGCACCCAGATCACCCAACTCGCCGAGGGGCGGCAGGCGTTGCACCTGGCGGAGCTGATCGCCCGGGCCCTGCGGGAGCCGTCGGCGTAGGAGCCCCGCGGAGCAGGAGTCCTACGGATCAACAGCCCTGCGGGGCAGGCGCCCTACGGGTGGGAGGCCAGGAAGGCTCCGGCGTGGGCCGCGGCCTCCTCCCTGCTCGGGTGCCCGGTGTCGGCTCCGCCGCGTTCCCCGTCCGCGCCGGTGGCCGTCCAGCGCCAGCCGCCGGCCTTCTCGTCCTCGAACAACTCCGCTGTTCCGCCGAACAGTTCGAGCACCCCCGGCCGGGCCGCCGGACGACTGACGGCCTCCGGCCACTTCTTGCGCGCGCCTTGCCGGGTGATGCCCCAGGCGGCGCCGAGCTGTTCGTAACTGGCGCCGTAGGAACCGGCGGTGCCGGCCGCGACCGCGGTGAGCCGCTTGACCTCGGCGTCCACGAGCTTCCAGGCGGACAGGACGGAGAGGGCGACCTCGGCCGGCTCCGCGTTCCACATCCGCTCCCGGGGCAGGCCGGTCACCCGGGAGCGGACGGCGGTCGCGAGGGGGCCGAGCGCGTCGAGCAGGGCCCTGGCCAGCTCGGCCTGCTCCTCGTGGGTGATCTCCACTGTCGTCATAATGACAACCATAGTTAACGAGATCTGGTTCGACAACCAAAGTTACCACCCTTGATGCTATCGACGGAACCGGTCCGAGCCGAGCGGCAGCTTCAGGCCCCGCCGCTCGGGAGCGAACGGAATACCGGAGGCGAGTCCGCGCCACCCGACCACCAGCGCCTCCCCCAGGAAGCCGACACCGATGGACAGCTGGACGGGCCGGGCGTCCGCGGCGAGGCCGAAGTGCGCGGCGAGCGCGGCGAAGCCGGCCATCACCGCGAGGGACAGGACCGCCACCAGGAAGGTCCGACCGGTGTAGCGCTGCCACAGCACACCCTCGCGCTCGTAGACCCGGATCGTGGCGCCGCGTACCGCCCCCAGCGCGGCACCGAGCACGGCACCCGTCACGACCCAGGCCGCGTCCCCCGCGCCGAGGCCGTGGCGCTGCCACGGCGCCCACAGACCGAGGCCGGTGAGCACCACCGGCGGCCCGAACAGGTCCCGGGCGTTCAGCGGTTCGCCGCGCAGCCGCCGGACCACCACCACGACCACCACGACGGCGATCAGCACCACGTACACCCAGCCACTCATCCCTGCCCCCACTTCCCCTGCCCCACCTTTTTATAGCCTGACCGTGCTAAATCAGCAATTTAGCTCGCCCGTGCTATAACGGCAACATGCCGAAGATCGTCGACCCCGTGGAGCGCCGCCAAGCCGTCGCGGACGCCGTCCTGCGCGTCGCGGCCCGGGACGGGCTGGAGCACGCCTCACTGCGCAACGTCGCCGAGGAGGCCGGACTCGCGATCGGCTCGGTGCGGCACTACATCGCCGGCAGCTCCGAACTGATGATCTTCGCGATGCGGGAGCTGGCCCGCCGGATCGACGCCCGCATCCACACCCGCGCCCGCGACCTGCTGGACCCCGGCCCGGCCCCCGGCGCCGACCGGCGCGAGCAGAGCGCGCGGCTGCTCGCCGAGATCCTCCCGCTCGACGCCGAACGCCGGGAGGAGTCCGCGCTCTGGCTCTCCTTCGTCACCGCCGCCCGCACCCGGCCCGAACTGCGGCCCCGCGCCGCCGAGATGCAGAGCGGCCTGGACGCGCTGGTCCGGCACGTCCTGACCGAGGCCGAGCACTCCGGCGGCCTCGCCCCGGGCCTGGACCTCGACATCGAGACCCGCCGCCTCTCCGCCCTGCTGGACGGCCTCACCCTCCAGGCCGTCCAACACCCCGACCTGGTCGGGCCGGACGAACTCCGGGCGGTACTCCGCCGCCACCTGGACACCCTGACCCCGACGCCCTGACCCGGACGCCCTGACCCGGACGCCCTGACAGCTTCCTGGCACCGCGCCGGCCGGCCCCGGGCACTACGGCGCGACGGCCCTCACCCCCGGCGGTCAGCCCCAGCGGTCAGCCCTGGGCGGCCGCCGCCGGCGCCTCCTGCGCACAGACCGCCGAGACGAACTCGGCCACCCGGGCCTGCGGCAGACCGCGCGCGATGTCCGCCTCACTGATCATGCCGACCAGCTTGTGCTCCGGGTGGTTGATCACCGGCAGGCGCCGCACCTGGTACTGCTCCATCACCCGCAGCACCTGCTCGCAGTCCTCGTCCGCCTCCACCGTCATCGGCCGGCCCTGCGCCAGCTCGCCCGCCGTCACCGAAGCCGGATCGCGCCCCTCGGCCACACAGCGCAGCACGATGTCGCGGTCGGTCACGATGCCCAGCAGCTTGTCGCCCGGCCCGCAGATGGGCAGCGCGCCGACCCCGCGCTCCCGCATGATCCGGGCGGCGGCGGCGAGCGTCTCGTGCTCGCGGATGCACTCCGCGCCCGGGTGCATGATGTCGCTGGCTCTGGTCATGGTCCGCCTCCTGACCTGGCTTCCGCCCCCCAGTCCATCGTGGTCCGCCCGGGTGGCCGACGCCACCGGGCACCGCTCAGCGCTCCGGCGCCGCCGGTGCGCCGCCGGCCGGCCCGGCCGGTGAATCCGGTGGCGAGTGCGGTGAGTCCGGCCCGTCCGGCCCGTCCAGCCCCTCCAGCCCGTCCGGCTCCGGCAGCATCCCCAACAGCTCCTCCAGGCCCGGGAGTTCATGCCTGACCGGCTCCTGGTCGAGCTCCTCCTTCGGGATCTCCCCGCTCTCCACGGCCGCCTCCGCGGCCTTCGCCCCGGCGGCGACCGCCGCGGCCGTCAGCAGGTTCCGCTGCTGGACCTCCGTCGCGCTGTCCAGGAACCGCAGCAGTTCCACCGGGAAGGGCAGCACCAGCGTCGAGTTCTTCTCCGCCGCGACCTCCACCACGGTCTGCAGCAGGCGCAGTTGGAGCGCGGCCGGGGTCGCGCTCATCACCGCTGCCGCCTCCGACAGCCGTGCCGAGGCCTGGAACTCGCCGTCCGCCGTGATGATCCGCGCCCGCCGCTCCCGCTCGGCCTCCGCCTGCCGGGCGATGGACCGCTTCATCGACTCCGGCAGGGCGACGTCCTTGATCTCCACCCGGTCGATCTGGATGCCCCAGCCCAGCGCCGGGCTGTCGATCATCACTTCCAGCCCCTGGTTGATCGGTTCGCGGTTGGCCAGCAGGTCGTCCAGTTCGCTCTTGCCGATGATCGAGCGCAGCGAGGTCTGCGCGACCTGGGACATCGCGAAGTTGTAGTCCTGCACGTTGACGGTCGCCTTCACCGGGTCCAGCACCCGGAAGTAGACCACCGCGTCCACCCGCACGGTCACGTTGTCCCGGGTGATGCCCTCCTGGGCCGGGATCGGCATCGTCACGATCTGCACGTTCACCTTGCGCAGCCGGTCCGCGATCGGCATCAGCGCCACCAGCCCGGGCTCGCGGACCTCCGAGCGCACCCTGCCGAAGCGGAACACCACGCCCTTCTGGAACTGCTGCACCACCCTGAGGCTCAGACCCGCCCAGATCGCCCCCAGCCCGGCCAGCCCCCCGAGGGCCCCCAGCACCGCATCGACGATCATCGCGGCCTCCTCGCGGCCTGCGCGCGCACAACTGCTTCCACGCTACGTCTGCCCGGCCCGGGCCGGATCGAACCCGAACAGAACGGGACAGAAGCGGTGACAAGCGGATACAAGCCCTCGCCTGAGCCCGACGCCCCGACGCCCCGACGCCCTAGGATCGGGCCATGCCGAGCACGGCCACGCCGCAGCCCCCCGCCGACGACCCCGGCGACCCCCGCCACCCCGCCGAGGCAGCCGCCCGGGCCACCGGACTCGCCGACCTGGACCGCGTCGTCACCGACTGCCGGGCCTGCCCCCGCCTGGTCGAATGGCGCGAGGAGACCGCCCGGACCAAGCGCCGCGCCTACCAGGACTGGGACTACTGGGCCCGTCCCATCCCCGGCTTCGGCCCGCCCGACGCGCCGCTCGTACTGGTCGGCCTCGCCCCCGCCGCCCACGGCGCCAACCGCACCGGCCGGATCTTCACCGGCGACCCCTCCGGCGACCTGCTGTACGCCGCCCTCCACGACCTCGGACTCGCCAACCGCGCCGAGTCCGTCCGCCACGGCGACGGCCTGGAGCTGTACGGCGTGCGGATCACCGACCCGGTCCGCTGCGCCCCGCCGGACAACAAGCCCAGCACCGTCGAACGCGACACCTGCCGCCCCTGGATCACCCGCGAACTCCGGCTGCTGCGCCCCACCGTACGGACCGTCGTCGCCCTCGGCGGCTTCGCCTGGCAGGCGCTGCTCCCGGTGGTCGCGGACGCCGGCTGGGAGGTCCCCCGCCCCCGCCCCGCCTTCGGCCACGACGCCCGGGTCACCCTCCCGGCCCGGGACGGCGGCCCGCCGCTGCGGCTGTACGGCTGCTACCACGTGAGCCCGCGCAACACGAACACCGGCCGGCTGACCACGGCGATGCTCACCGGCCTGCTGCGCGACGCGGCCCGCTCGGCGGGGCTCAGCCCCCGGTAGCGGGGCCTCAGTCGAAGCGGCGGGTGGCCGTGATCCCGCCGTCCACCGGCAGCGTCACGCCCGCGACGTACGAGGCCCGGTCGCTCAGCAGCCAGGCCGCCGCCTCGGCCACCTCGTCGTCCAGACCGGGCCGGCCCAGCGGGGTGGACCGGGCCACCAGCGCGCCGAACTCCGGGCCCGCCGTGAAGAACGCCTCCGTCCCGGGAGTGCGCACCACGCCGGGCGCGACGGCGTTGACCCGGATGCCGTGCCGGGCGTAGTCGGCGGTGGCCGCCTTCACCAGGCCGGTCAGGCCGTGCTTGGCGGCCTGCTGGGCGCCGTCGCCGAAGCCCCCGACCAGTGCTCCCACACCGGAGTTGAGCACCACCGCGCCGCCGCGCCCGGCCGCCGCCAGCACCCGCAGCTGCGCCCGCAGGCAGAGCCAGCTGCCGCGCAGGTTGAGCGCGTGCGCGTCGTCCCACTCCGCCTCCGAGCGCTCGGCGAGCGGGGCGGGCGCCGGGCCGTTGCCCGCGTTGTCGAAGGCCGCGTCCAGGCGGCCGAAGGCCTTCAGCGCGGCGTCCACCGTCCGCTGGGCACCGTCGGCGGTGGTCAGGTCGGCGGCGACCGCGACCGCCTCGGCGCCGGTGGCCCGCAGTTCGGTGGCCAGTGCCTCCACCTCGGGCGCGGACCGGGCGGCGAGCACCAGCAGCGCGCCCTCCCGGGCGAACAGCCGGGCGGCGGCCGCGCCGATGCCGCGGCCGGCGCCGGTGACGATCGTGACCTTGTCATCGAGAAGTCCCATGCGGCGAGCCTGCCGCCGGGGCCGCCGGCCCACCAGCGGCCGGGCGTTCCCCGGGAGCGGCCTGCCTGGGACAGCCAGGTCCTGGTTGTCGCGGCGCGGCTGTGGCAGCGTGTCCCGCATGCCCGAGACCCCGCTGGGCGCCTTCCTGCGCGCCCGCCGCGCCCGACTCGTGCCCGCCGACGCGGGCCTGCCCACCGCGGGGCGCCGCCGGACGCCCGGGCTGCGCCGCGAGGAGGTCGCCGCCCGGGCCGGGATCTCGGCCGACTACTACGCGCGCCTGGAGCAGGGCCGCCAGCGGGTGCCCACCGGCCCGGTCCTCGACGGCCTCGCCGAGGCCCTGCAGCTCGCCGGGTCCGAACGCGCCTACCTGCACCGGCTGGCCGCCCAGCGAGGCCGCCCGGCCCCGCCGCCCGCCGACGCACCGGCCCTGCCCGCGACCACCCTCGCCCTGCTGGACACCCTGGACGCCGCCCCCGCCTTCGTCACCGGCCCCACCTTCGACCTGCTGGCCTGGAACCGTCCCGCCGCCCTCCTGCTGGCCGGGCCCGAACGGCGTCCACCGCACGAACGCAACCTGCTCTGGCAGGTGTTCTGCTGCCCCTACCGGGACCGTTCGGCGGGGAACGTCGCCGCCGACGGCTCGATCGGCGCCGACCTGGTCGCCTCGCTGCGCGCCCACCACGCCGACCGGCCCCGCGACCGCGCCCTGCACGCCCTCGTCCACCGGCTGTCCGGCGACAGCCCCGCCTTCGCCGCCCTCTGGGACCACCACCGCGCCGCGCCACCCCGGCCCGGCCGCCTCCACTTCCGCCACCCCGCCCTGGCCACCACCGCCCTCGACTACACCGTCCTCCCGCTGCCCGAGGAGGGCCGCCACCTCTTCGCCTGCCTCGCCCCGCCCGACAGCCCCACCCGCCGCGCGTTCGCCGCCGCCGGACGGGCCGGCCCGGGGCAGCCGCTCCCGTAGCTCCGCCGACCGGGTCCGGCCCCGGGCCGGACACCCGGCCGCCGGGGCCGCTACCGGAACCGCGCCGTGCCCGCCCGGCGCGCCCGCTTCCACACCTGCGGCAGCCGCTCCCGGGCCGCCGCCTCCGCCGCCAGCTGGCGGCCGTACAGGACGCCGTAGCCGAAGGGCTCGCCGCCGGTCGCCGCGTGCCCGGCCAGGGTGGCGGCGGCGACGACGGCGTCCTGGTGCTCGCCGAGGACCTCCTGGACGGCCTTCATCCGCGCCGCGTAGCGCTCGGCCCTGGCACCGGCCGCCGGGACGGCCGTCTCCCCGGCGTAGCGGGCGCGCTTGGCCGCCTTGCGGGCCTCGTGGAGGGCACGGTCACGGTCCCCGGGGGCGGCGGCCAGGGCCGCCCGGACGCGGTCGCCGGTGCGGCGCTGTTCGCGGGCCGCGACCAGGGACAGCTCGGGGACGGCCGGGCGGGCCGCACGGCGGCGCAGCGGCGGGTCGGCGAGGAGGGTGGCGAGGGCGTCGCCGACGGCCCGGCGGCGGGGGCTGTCCAGCGCGGCGACCACCTCCGGCCAGACCTGGCGGTACTCGGCCTCGCCCCAGCGCTCCAGGGCGGCGGCGATCCGCTCCGGCCCGCACTCGGCGGGCAGCTCGCGGGCCTGCGCGGCCAGGCGTTCGGCCAGCACCTCGCGGTCGCGCGCGCCGCCGAGGGCGGCGGCGAGCCAGCGCAGCTCGCCGACCAGTTCCTCCGTCGTACCGGGGGCGAACAGCCGCCGGAAGGTCCGCAGGGCGCTGCGCAGCCGCCGACAGGCGACCCGCATCCGGTGCACCGCGTCCGGCTCGTCGGCCCGGACCGCGTCGTCCAGGCCGGCCAGCACCGCCGTCTGCTCCGCGATCCGGGCGAGCAGCACCTGCCCCACCGTCGTCTCGGGCTTCGCCATGCGCACTCATCCCCTCGTCGGGGCCGCCGGAACGCTATCCAGGTTAGGACGTCTGTCGACCCGGTGTCCGGTGAGGCGGCATCAGCCCGCGCAAGGGCCGATGTGCCCTCGTGCCGGGTGTGAGCCTCATGGCATACTCCGGAGCGTGACGACCTCCTCCCATGCGACCAGGGCCCTGCGGGCCGCGGTGTTCACCGCGCTCGCCGTGCCGATGGCCGCGTTGGGCCAGGTGGTCATCACCGGCCGCCCGCTGCCGCTGTCGCTGGTGGCCTGGGCGTGCGCCGTCGTCTTCCTGCTCGCGGCCGCGCTGGCCGGCGGGGAGCGGCGGATGCTGCACATCTCCGGTGTGCTGGTGCCGGTGGAGCTGCTGCTCAACACCACGTTCAACCTGGGCCAGGCCGGCTGTGGGCCGGTGCTGTCCGGGCAGGTGCCCACCCGCGGGGTGAACCTGCTGGTCTGCGGCGGCGGTTCGATGGACGGGTCGCTGCTCGCGGGCCCGCTGGGCCACGCCGGGCAGTTGGCGCCCGCCGCGACCCAACTGCTGCTCCTGCTGGTGCACCTGGTGATCGCGCTGGCCGCCGCCGCCTGGCTGCGGCTGGGCGACGCGGCCCTCTCGGGTCTGGCCCGGGCGCTGCACGCGCTGCGCGCCTCGCTGGCCCGGCCGCTGCGCGCCCTGCTGGTCCTGCTGCTCCCGGCGCCGGTGCGTCCGGTACTGCGGGTGCCGCTGCCGGTGTCGGACCACGTGCGGCCGCGCCGCGAGGACGTGGTGCTGAGCCCGGCCCCCCGGCGTGGCCCGCCGGCCTTCGCGCCTGCCTGCTGACCGTTTCCGTACCGGGTCACCCCCCGGACGCCGGTCATCCCCGTACCCGGCCGTACGTCGGCCCCCGTACGCCCGCAGGCAGTGCGCACGACTCCCGCGTTCACCGATCCCGCCGCACCCGGTGCGGTTTCCCGCGCGCACCCGCGCGCCGCGTACAGGAGTTGACTTCCATGGCTCAGGCCCCCAGCAAGCAGCAGGCCAAGCGCATCAGTGCCCGTGAGCGGATCCAGGAGGCGCAGCGCCGCGAGCAGCAGACCGCCAAGCGCCGTCAGCGGATCGTGGTGACGGTGTCGGCCGTCGTCGTGCTGGCCCTCGCGGGCGGTGTCGCCGTCGCGATCAACTCGGCCTCGGGCAAGGACGACAAGGCGGCCTCGGCGGCGAGTTCGGCGCCGCTGGTCGTGCCGGCCAACGCCGGCGGCCCGAACGGCACGGTGATCACCTACGGCAAGGCCGACGCCCCGCACACCATGGAGGTCTACGAGGACTTCCGCTGCCCGGTCTGCAAGCACTTCGAGGCGGCGAACGGCGAGGCCGTCAGGAAGCTCACCGAGGACGGCCAGGTCAAGGTGGAGTTCCACCTGGCGGCCTTCCTGGACAAGAACCTCGGCGGCAAGGGCTCGCGCACCGCGCTGGCCGCCGCCGGCGCCGCCCTGAACGAGGGCGTGGACAAGTTCAAGCAGTTCCACGACGTGCTGTACGCCAACCAGCCGGACGAGCGCGAGGACGGCTTCGGCGACGTCGACCACCTGCTGGACCTGGCCGGCCAGGTGCCCGGGCTGAAGACGGACGCCTTCGTGAAGGCGGTCACCGACCGGACCTACGCGCCGTGGGCGGCGAAGGTCGCCGACGCGTTCAACGACAGCGGGGTGACCGGGACCCCGACGGTCAAGGTGGACGGCAAGACGGTGACCCTGTTCAGCGGCAACGCCGTGGTCTCGCCGGAGCAGTTCACCGCGCAGGTCAAGCAGGCCGCCGGCCTCCAGTAGGCCCGGGCCTCCGGGCCCCGCGCCCGGGCCCCACCGCACCGCACCCTCACCGCACCGCACGGCACCACCGGCCCGGCCGAACTCCCGGCCGGGCCGGCTCCTCCCAGCCACCGGAGTGTGCTGCCATGTCCGCCGCTACCACCGTGCACCGGTCGGGGCCCGCCCCCGACACCGCCGGCCGTGCCCCGATCGGGGCGGGCCGGGCCTACGCGATCCTGCTGTTCCTCGGCGGGCTGGTCGGGCTGGCCGCCTCGGCCGTCCTGACCTTCGACAAGCTCCGCATCCTGGAGAACCCCTCCTACGTCCCCAGCTGCAACCTCAACCCGGTGATCAGCTGCGGTTCGGTGATGCGCACCGAGCAGGCGGAGGTCTTCGGCTTCCCGAACCCGCTGCTCGGCCTGGCCGCCTTCGGCGCGCTGGCGGCGATCGGGGCGGGGCTGCTCGCCGGTGCCGCGTACCGGCGCTGGTTCTGGCTGGGCCTGCACGCGGGCACCGCGCTGGGCGTGGTGTTCGTGCACTGGCTGGTCAAGCAGGCGCTGTACGACATCGGCGCGCTGTGCCCGTACTGCATGGTGGTGTGGGCGACGGTGGTGGTGCTGTTCTGGTACACGACGCTGCACAACCTGCGGACGGGGGTGATCCCGGCGGGCCCGCGGCTGCGCGTGGTCGCCAGGGAGGCGGCGCGCTACCACTGGGCGCTGCCGGTGCTGTGGGCGGCGGTGATCGCCCTGCTGGTCCTCAACCGGTTCTGGTACTACTGGAGCACCCTGCTCTGACCATCCGTCACCCCACGTACCCCGCCGAGTGCAGCAGCGCGGCGGTGCCCGTCCGCCGGGCCTCCAGGGCCCCGGTGAGCAGGCGTGCCGCGCCGGGGTTCAGCAGGGCGGCGGCCCGCGCGGGGCTGAAGTACCCGTAGTCGGCGATCTCCTCGGCCTGCAACCGGACCACCGCGCCCGCCCCGACCGTGCCACCGTCGAACATGAACTGCACGGCGGGGTGGGCGTGTTCGCCCTGGTCGGGGATCTCCTCGCGCCATTCCACGACGAGCAGCCGCAGCTCGCCCGCGGCCAGCCCGGTCTCCTCGCGCAGTTCCCGCGCCGCGCACTCGGCCGGCCCCTCCCCGCGGTCCATCCCGCCGCCGGGGAACTGCCACTGGTCGCGGTAACCGGCCTTCAGCAGCAGGACCCGGCCCGCCTCGTCGGTGAGCAGCACGCTGCAGCCGACGTAGGCGCGCACCAGCCCGGCGAGCCACTCCTCCTCCGAGAGTGCCCAGGTGTCCGTCATCGCGCCTCCTCCGTCGGGTTCCCTCCCCGAGGACACTCTGCCGCGATCACCGGCCCGCAAACGGTGGTGCGTATCCGATCACCCGAACGAGTGCTCCCGGCCGCTCAGCCGAACACGGCCCGCCGGTAGGCGTTGCGCAGGTCGGTGAGCGACTGGGTGACCCGGTCGTAGTGCACCTTGTTGGTGAGCAGCAGCGCCCAGCGGCCGAGCCGGCGGGAGACCCAGAACCCGGTGCCGGTGAAGCCGTAGTGGACGAAGGTGCCCTCGGCGGGCTCGGTGCCGGGGGCGCACAGCCAGGACAGGCCGCGGGCGGGCCGCAGTCCGCCGGTCTGTTCGCGCAGCGAGGCGTCGATCCAGGCCCCGCCCCAGGGCAGTCCGGGCGGCGGGTCGAGCAGCGCGGTGAGGAAGCGGGCGAGGTCCCGGGCGGTGGAGAAGGCGCCGGCGTTGCCGGAGACGCCGCCGAGCAGCCGGGCGGAGGGGTCGTGGACGACGCCGCGCAGGTGGGCGCCGGTCGGCTCGTCGTACTCGGTGGGCGCCGTGCGGTCGGCGAGCGCGGCGCCGAGCGGCCCGTACCGGGTGTCGGTCATGCCGAGCGGGCGCCAGGCCCAGCGCGCGGCCAGTTCGTCCAGCGGCGCGCCGGCCAGGTCCTCGACCAGGTAGGTGAGCAGCACGGCGGCGCGGTCGGTGTACTCGACGGCCGTGCCGGGCGCACCGTGCAGCGGCGCCGCGAGCACCCCGGCCCGGATCGCCGCGAGGTCGCGCCCGTAGAGCCGCTCGAAGCGGGTGTACGGGAGCATCCCGGCGGTGTGGGCGAGGAGCTGCCGGGCCGTCACCGCGCCGACGGGGCGGCCGGCGGCGGGCGGCCACCAGCGGCCGAGCGGTTCGTCCGGCGGCAGCCGCCCGTCCTGCCGGAGCACCCCGGCGCAGGGCCAGAGCGCGACGATCTTGGTGAGGCTGGCCAGGTCGTACAGCGTGTCCGGCCCGGGCGCCAGCCGTGCGTACGGCCCCTGCCCGAGCACGCCGTGGCTGCCGCCGCCGAGCGTGCCCCCGGCGTCGCCGACGGCCCAGACGGCGCCCGCGCCGACGGCGGACACGCCGTCGCGGACCAGCCGGTCCAGCTCCCCGCCGGGCGCGGCCAGGGCGGGGAGCCGCTCGGCTCCGGGTGCTCGGTGGTTCATCCCGCCCCCAGGGCCGGTCGTCAGGGCGACCGGAGCCTACCCGGCGGGGCGGGCCTTCAGACCGCCGGGACGAGCTCCTTGCCGAGGCAGACGCTCAGCGGGTGGTCCTTGTAGAAGCCGAACTTCCGGACCGCCGTGTAGCCCTCGGACTCGTAGAGCGCGATCGCCTCGGGCTGCTCGGTGCCGGTCTCCAGGACGAACCGGGTGCGCCCGGCCTCGACCGCGGTCTGCTCCAGGCGGCGCAGCACGCCCCGGGCCAGGCCGCGGCCGCGGGCCTCGGGGATCACGAACATCCGCTTCAGCTCGGCGTCGCCGTCGCGCAGCCCGTCCGGGCCGGCCTGCTTGGCCCGCCAGCCGCCGCAGGCGACCGGGCGGCCGTCCAGGTAGGCGATCAGGAACAGCCCGGCCGGGGCCTCGAAGTGCTCGGGGCGCATCTCGGTGAAGTCGGGGTCGCCGTAGCGCCGGACGTACTCCTGCTGCACCTCCGCCGACAGGGCCTGGGCGTCGGGGTGGGCGTAGCCGGTGACGCGGAACTCGACGGTGCCGGTGTCCTGGGTGCCGGTGTCCTGGGTGGCGGTGTTGTCCATGGTCGGAAGCCTACGGTCCCCGTTCAGCGGACCTCGAACCGGGCGACCAGGTCCTCCTTGCCGAACATCCGGGCGGTGTCCAGGGCGCTCGGGGTGCCGGCCTGCGGGTCGGCGCCGCCGGCCAGCAGGGCGGCGAGCACGTCCTCGGCGCCCTTGAAGACGGCGCCGGCCAGCGGGGTCTGGCCCCGGTCGTTGGCGAGGTCCGGGTCGGCGCCGTGCCGGAGCAGCACCTCGACGGTGGCGGCGTGGCCGTGGTAGGCGGCGAGCATCACCAGGGTGTCGCCGCGGTCGTTGGTGAGGTCGGCCGGGGCCCCGGCGTCCAGGTAGGCGGCCAGGGTGTCGGTGTCCCCGGCGCGGGCGGCGTCGAAGAGCTTCCCGGCCAGGGCGATCACCTCGGCGTCGGGGGCGTCGGCGGGCTGCTGGCTGGTGGCGTCGGTCATGGCGGGCGGCCTTTCCGGTCGGTTCGTCGGGTGGTCGCGGGCTGCGCCCAGGGCACGGTAGCGGCCGGTGCCGGAGCGGGCCACCCGGTGTCCGTGATCCGGATGACGGCCCGTGCCCCGGTCGACACACGGCCGCACCGGTCGCGCAGCCATTCGAGCGAACTTCCGGGACCCCCCGGAAACTTCCCGCCCGCTTCCGGGGAATGCCTCGGCACACCGAATCCCCGTGGCGACCGGCCCCCACCCCGGCCGGTTCGCATACCGCCGTCCGGCCTACGGATCGGTATCGAGCGGCACAACCACCCATTTGCACCGTTCCATCATCTATTACTTTTTGTCACGATTAATGCACTTTCCGTAACACCCCCGCTTGTCCCCCCTCCCGAGGAGCGGATCGTGATCCTCTCGATTTCCGGCATCGTCCTGTTCGGCACCATCGCCTTTCTCTTCTTCCGCCGGGACGGACTAAAGGTCTCCCACGCCATCGTCTGCGCCCTGCTCGGCTTCTACATCGCCGGCTCGTCGATCGCCCCGAGCATCACCGCGGGCGGCGCCAGCCTCGCGAGCCTGCTCGGCGGCATCAAGTTCTAGCCGCCGCCACTCCCCTGCCGTACCGGCCCGGGCGCGGATCCCACCGCCCCGGGCCCCGTCGTACCCCACCGCGCACCCGCACCCGTCCCGCCCGTCCCACTCGCCCGGGGAGTCAAGGAATGCCGCTCCACCGCCACCTCAGCAAGGGCCGCGAGATCGCCCGGACCGCCGGGGACCACGCCTCCGACATGTTCGCCCCGCTCTCCGTCATCGGCCGCGGCATGCGCCACCACACGGCCTGGGCCAAGGACCGCTGGCAGGCCACCCCCAAGGAGCGCCGCGGCCCGACGCTTTTCCTGGCCGCCGCGATGCTCGTCGGCATCTACCTGCTGCCGCACGGCCTGCTGTTCGCCCTGGTCGCCCTGATGGCCAGCGCCGCGTGGGCCGGGCGGGCGCCCAGGGCCGCGCCCGCCCCGCCCGCCCCGGACGTCGCCGACACCAAGCTGAGCGCCCTGTACGCCGCGCTGACGCCCTACCTGTGCGGCCCCGAGGACCCCAACCCGCTGTACCACTTCGAGGGCAGCCACAAGAGCGCCTTCGGCTCCTGGGAGTTCGACGGTGAGGGCCGGCTCTCCCGGCTGGAGCTGAGCTACCCCGCGTACTTCACCGACACCGAGCCGGCCGCCCGGGCCCGGATCGAGCAGGTCGTCCAGGGCAAGGCCGGCCGGGCCCGGGAGTACCGCTTCGACTGGGACGAGGAGTCCAACCGGCTGCGGATCGCCGCACTGGCCCCGCTGCCCACCGACGTCGCCGCCCAGCGCTTCGTGGCCGCGCCCGGCGAGATCGTGCTGGGCTTCACCGACGAGGACGGCACCGCCCGGACCATCCCGGTCGCCGAGGGCGGCACGACCGTCCAGCGGCCGCCGGTGGTCTGGCGCACCGGGCCGCGCTCCTCCGAGCCGCACCTGCTGGCGCTCGGCGTCACCGGCTACGGCGGCTCCGGCCTGCTCCGCTCGATCGCGCTGCAGGCCCTCCCGTACGCCGACCTGGTGGTGGTCGACGGCGCCGGCACCGGGGAGCACGCCTGCCTGGTGAACCGGCCCGGCGTGCACACCGTGGAGACCAGCCTGCACGGCGCGCTGGCCGCGCTGGAGTGGACCGTCCAGGAGACCGACCGCCGGCTCACCGCGCTCAACGCCGCCCGGCACGCGGGCTCCGCCCCGCCCGAGGACGTCACCCGGCCGCTGTGGCTGCTGCTGGACCACCCGACCGAACTGAGCGAGCTCGCCCAGGCCGAGGGCCGGCCCGACCCGCAGGACCTTCTGGAGCTGCCGCTGCGGCACGGCCGGGCCGCCCGGGTCACCGTGGTGGTCGCCGACGACATCGAGGCCCTGGACCGGATCTCCCCGACCGTCCGCGCCACCACCCGGGCCCGCGTCGTGCTCGGCCCGGCCGGCCCGGACGAGAGCCGCGCCGCCCTCGGCGCGCCGCTGGACATCGTGCCGGCCGCGCACGCCCCGGTCGGCCGCGGCTACGCCCGGATCGGCAACGGCACCCCGGTCCGGCTCCAGGTGCCCGCCACCGTCGACCCGCTGGACGAGGAGGCCCCGGCGCGGCTGCGGGAAGCGGTGATCGCGCTCCTGCCGCACCGCGACAGCCGGACCGAGGCGGCGGCCGTCCCGCCCCGCCCGGAGCGCCCCCCGCTGGTCGCGCCGGTCGACCCGGCCCGCCCGGTCGACCTCGCCAAGGGCGAGCCGCTGATCCGCTCGCGCCCGATCTCCTGACCCCGCCCCTGAGCCCGCTCCGGGCTCCGGACCGGGGTCGGCGCGGGCCGCCGGAAGCCGCCCCGGTACGCTCGTCACAGAAAGTCCGCACGATCACCAGATGTGAAATGGGTGACACCTGGAGTGATATCACCGGCCAGATGTGACAAATCGGGCGCAGGTGGGTACAAACAGGGGCGGCACTACAGACGACGCATGTCCCGGGACGGGAATCTTCGTCGGAAGCCGAGCGTTGACCGAACGACGAAGAACAGCGACCACTAGTCCTGTGGGCCATAAGCCCGGGAGGCACGATTCATGAGCGAGCGAGCTCTCCGCGGCACGCGACTCGGGGCCACTAGCTACGAGACCGACCGCGGTATCGATCTGGCTCCCCGCCAGACCGTCGAGTACGCATGTCAGAACGGACACCGATTCGAGGTTCCTTTCTCGGTCGAGGCGGAGATCCCCGCGACCTGGGAATGCCGTTTCTGTGGCCAGGAGGCGATGCTTCTCAACGGCGACGAGCCGGAAGAGAAGAAGACCAAGCCCACGCGCACCCATTGGGACATGCTGATGGAGCGCCGGACGCGCGAGGAGTTGGAGGAGGTGCTGGCCGAACGGCTGGCCGTGCTCCGCTCCGGCGGGATGAACCTCGCGGTACACCCGCGAGACACCCGTAAGAGCGCCTGACCTCGCTCCCGCCGCGAGCGGGAGGACGCGAAAAGGGACCCTGGTTTCCAGGGTCCCTTTCGCGTTGTCCGTTCCCGGTCGGCCGGGGCCGGTCCCTCCGAAGCGGCCCCGGGCTGGGGCCGCCGGGGGCCGTCGGGACCGGGGGCCGCCGGGGCCGCACGGGCGGAGGGCTGCCGGGGCCCGCGCGGGGCCCCGGCCGGGTCAGCCGGAGATCGGCGGGCGGTAGCCGGTGTCCGGGCCCTGCGGGCCGCGCGGGCCGGCCTCCGGCTCGACGACCTCGCCCTGGATCACCTTGCCGTCCGGGCGGTGGATGCGCAGCTGCTCCTGGAGCCGCACCGCGTCCGCGAACGGGGCGGCCCCGGCCGTGGCGGTGCTGCGCAGCGCCTTGTCGGCGACCCGGCGCCCGGCCGCCCGCCACAGCGCCCGGGTGGGCGGGAACAGCAGGGTCAGGGCCACCAGGTCCGACAGGAAGCCCGGGACGATCAGCAGCAGGCCCGCCAGCACCGTCATGCTGGTGCCGGTCTGCGGCTGCTCGGACTGCGGGTTCTTGCTCTGCTCGATCGCCGCCGACAGCGCCTTCATCCCGGCCCGCTTGATCAGCGAGCCGCCGATCAGCGCGCCCGCGACCAGCAGCAGCAGGACGGTGAGGCCGCCCAGCCACGAGCCGACCTGGACCAGCAGCCAGATCTCCAGTACCAGCCAGGCGGTCATCAGCAGCGGCAGGACCCGGCGGAGCCTTCCGCGCGGGGCCGGACGGGTGGGGGTAGCTTGCTGCGTCACGGTACTGATCCACTCCCAGCGGTGCTCGGCGCGCCGCACGGGAGGTCCGGGCCGGCTACGGCACCACCTGGTCCAACGGTTCCGGCCGCGCCGGTGTTCCGGCGGCGGGCTTCCTCCGGCGTCCGACCAGCAGCGCGGCGCCGCAGGCCAGCAGGCCGCCGACGGCCAGGGTCCACTCCGGGACGGCACCGACCCGGTCGGCCACCGTGGTGCCGTCGCGCAGCGGGACGGTCGCCGACAGCTCGGCCGGGGTCAGCTCCTCGGTGCGCTGCTCGACGGTGCCGTCCGGGGCGATCACCGCGCTGATGCCGCTGGTGGCGGCGATCAGCACCGCCCGGCCGTGCTCGACGGCCCGCAGCCGGCTCATCGCGAGCTGCTGCTCGGGCTGGCCGGTCTTGGCGTAGGTCGCGTTGTTGGTCTGGACGACCAGGACCCGGGCGCCGCTGTCCACGGTGTCGCGGACGATCTCGTCGTAGGCCACCTCGAAGCAGATGACGTCGCCGATCCGGGCCGGTCCGAGCTGCATGACGCCGTTGTGGTCGCCGGGGTAGAAGTCCCGGGCGACCCGCTGGAGGCGGGTGATCACCTTCATCAGCTGGGCGCGGAAGGGCACGTACTCGCCGAACGGGACGGGGTGCTGCTTGGTGTAGGAGGCGCCGGGGCCGGTCTTCGGGTCCCAGACGATGCCCTCGTTCTGGACGTGCTGGGCGTCCGGGCCGTCCACCAGGGTGCCGACCAGGGTCGGCACGCCGATCGCCCGCACGGCCTCGTCGATGCGCTGACGGGCCAGCGGGTCGCTGAACGGGTCGAGGTCGGAGGAGTTCTCCGGCCAGATCACGACGTCGGGGCGCTCGACCTTGCCGGCCTCGATGTCGGCGGCGAGGCGCTCGGTCGCCGCGGCGTGGTTGTTGAGGACCATCATCGGGCGGCCCAGGAAGTCCATGCCCGGGTTGGGCACGTTGCCCTGGACGATGGCCACCTTCACGGTGTCCGCGGCGGCGGTCGGCACCGGGACGAGGTAGCCGGCCAGCAGCGCGGCCACCGCCCCGAGCGCGGCCAGGGCGGCGGCCTTCGGGGCCTTGCCCGGCCCGCGCAGGCGCAGCGCGGCCCAGGCCAGCAGCGCGCCGGAGAGCGCGACCGCGAAGGTCACCAGCGGCGCGCCGCCGAGCGCGGCCAACGGGGTGTACGGGGTCGCGGTGTTGGCGAAGGCGAGCCTGCCCCAGGGGAAGCCGCCGAGCGGCAGCCGGTCGCGGGCCCACTCCTGGGTGATCCACAGGCAGGCCGCCCAGAGCGGCCAGGCGGGCAGCCGGGAGGTGAGGGCCAGCCCGCCGCCGAGCAGGGCGAGGAACAGCGCCTCGACGACGGACAGGCCGACGGTGGCGTCCCAGCCGACCACCCGCAGCCAGCTGAGCAGCATCAGGAAGAACGGCAGGCCGAAGGCGAAGCCCGTCCACAGGCCCTGGCGGAAGGTGCGGCCCACGGTGAGCAGCGAGAGCGCGGCGACGCCGAGCAGCGACAGCGGCCAGAGGTCGTAGGGCGGGAAGGCGGCGGCGAGCAGCAGGCCGGCCAGGGCCGCGAGGCCGGTCCGGGGCAGTCCGGTGCGGATCCTGGCGAGGACGAGGGCGCCGCGGCCCGGGCGGGGGGCCGGTTCCTGTGGCTCGGGCGCGGTCTCCGACCGCTCCTGGGTGACGGGAATGGCCACCGGCGCACCATCTTCCTGGGGCTTGCTGTTCGGACGCTGTGCGAAGAAGGTACCCCGGAAGGTCCGTGGGACGTGAGGTGAGGGTGCGAGGGCCTCCCCCGGGTGGTCAGCGCTCGGGTGGTCAGCGCTCGGCGTAGCGGACCGGGCCGAGCGGCCAGTGCCCGGTGAGCCAGGCGGAGACCGCGCGGTACAGCGGGGCGTCCAGGTGGGCGCGGTCGGCCCGGACCCAGGAGCTGACGGCGGCCACCGACGGATCCTCGCGGTCCGGGTAGATGTAGACGCAGCCGATCACCTCGTCCCCGGCCGGCTCCAGGACGGTGTAGGTGAAGCCCCGGCGGCCCTCGAAGTCGGCGGCGTGGCGGCGCAGGTCGGCGAGGTTGCGCTCGGCCGGCATCCCGTCGGTGGGCGGCCAGTTCCCGCCGACGAAGCCGGGGGTGGCGCGGATGTGCCCGATGCTGTCGGTCCAGGCGGCGTGGTCGGAGGCATTGTGCTGCTCGCCCAGGGGCTCCAGGCGGAACTCCGGGGCGAGCAGCTCGCGCGGGACGGTGAAGTCGGCGGGTACCAGCGGGTCGGCGGTCATGGTGATCAACCTACGGCCGGTGACCGGCCGTCTCACCTGTTTTACCGCCGGCGGGCGGCGGTCACCTCAGGTGCACGGTGCGGCCGCGGACCACCGTGCGCAGGCAGGTCGGCAGCGGGTGGCCGGGGGTGAGGTCGGGCAGGCCGGGCGTGCCCGAGCGCGGGTCGGTGGACCAGCCGGCCACCCGGGAGTCGGGGGCCTGGACGACCAGTTCCCCGGCGGCCCAGACCGCGTAGCTGGCGACCGCGCCGGGCACCAGCACTCCGTCCTGGTCGCGGCCGATCGCCCGCCAGCCGCCGCGGGTGTGGGCGGTGAAGGCGGCGCGGACCGAGATCCGGTGGTCCAGGGTCCGGTGGAAGGCCGCCGCGCGGACGGTGCCCCACGGGTCGAGCGGGGTGACCGGGGCGTCGGAGCCGAAGGCCAGCGGGACGCCCGCGCGCAGCAGCGCCGCGAAGGGGTTGAGGGCGGCGGCCCGCTCGGCCCCGAGGCGCTGGACGTACATGCCGTCCGGGCCGCCCCAAGCGGCGTCGAAGGCGGGCTGCACGGAGGCGGTGAGGCCGAGTTCGGCGAAGGCGGACACCGACGCCTCGTCCAGTGCCTCGGCGTGCTCGACGCGGTGGCGCAGGGCCTTGACCCGGCCGGTGCCGACCCGTTCCCCGGCCGCCCGGACGCCCTCGATCACGGCGGTGACGGCCGCGTCGCCGATGGCGTGGAAGCCGGCCTGGAGTCCGGCCTCGGTGCAGGCGGCGACGTGGTCGGCGACCTGCTCGGCGGTCAGGTAGGCGGTGCCGGTGTGCTCGGCGTCGGCGTACGGGGTGTGCAGGCAGGCGGTGTGCGAGCCGATCGCGCCGTCCACGAAGAGGTCGCCGCCGACGCCCGCCGCGCCCACTCGGCGGGCCGTCTCGATCCCGCCCAACTCGCCCCAGTAGCCGAAGACTTCGGGCCCGTCGCCGTCGGCGGCCAGGGCCAGCAGAGCGGCCAGGTCCTGCTCCGAGGAGATCTCCGGACCGGCGCACTCGTGCAGTGCGCCGATGCCGAGCTCGGCCGCGCGGGCCAGGGTGGCGCGCTGGGCGTGGCGGCGCTGCTCGGGGGTGAGGCGGGCGAGCGCGGTCCGCCGGACCGCGTGGTGGGCGTCCTTGGTGAGCGGGCCCTCGGGGTCGTACCCGGGCCGCCCGGCGAGGCCCTCGGCGAGGGTGCGCAGCGCGGTGGTGGCGAGTGCCGAGTGCACGTCGGTGCGGGAGAGGTAGAGCGCCGCGCCCCGGGCGGCGGCGTCGAGTTCGGCGAGCGTGGGCGGGCGGCCCTCCGGCCAGCCGCTCTCGTCCCAGCCGTGGCCGATCAGCACCCCGCCGGGCTCGGACCGCGCGTCGACGAAGGCGGTGACGGCCTCCAGGGCGGCGGCCAGCGAGGGGCTGCCGGTGAGGTCGAGGCCGGTGAGCGCCAGGCCGGTGGCGGTGGCGTGCACGTGGGCGTCCACGAAGGCGGGGGTGACCAGGGCGCCGCCCAGCTCGACGATCTCGTCGGCGGTCGCGGCGTACGCCTCGGCGGCGCCGTCGCTGCCGACCCAGGCGATGTGCTCGCCCTCCACGAGCATCGCGGTGGCGAAGGGGTCGGCGGGGCTGTAGACGGCGCCGCCGCGCAGCAGGACGGTCCGGGGGCCCTTCCCGCCCGAGGGCGGGCAGGAAGGGAGGGTGCGTTCGGTCATGCGGCCAAGTCTGCACCCCACCGGTCCGGGCTCAGAGCTTCGGGGGCCGTGCCTCGTACGGGGTGGACAGGACGACGGTGGTGCGGGTGGACACCCCGGCCGCGCTGCGGATGCGGGCGAGCAGGTCCTCCAGGTCGCCGGGGGCGCCCACGCGGACCTTGAGGATGTAGTTCTCGTCGCCGGCGACGCTGTGGCAGGCCTCGATCTCGGGCAGGCCGGCCAGGCGCTCGGGGGTGTCGTCCGGGGCGCTGGGGTCGAAGGGCTTGACCGAGATGAACGCGGTCAGTGCCAGGTCGACGGCGTCGGGGTCGACGATCGCCGTGTAGCCGCGGATCACCCCGCGCTGTTCGAGGCGGCGCACGCGCTGGTGCACCGCCGAGGTGGACAGGCCGGTGGCCTTGCCCAGGTCCGTGTAGCTCATCCGGCCGTCCTCCAGGAGCAGCTGGACAATGCGTTGGTCGAGATCCTCCACAGTCGGCAAACCTACCCGGTCGGGCGCACGGGGGGCGCACGAGGTGGCACGGGGAGAGATCGCAGGTGTCGGACGGGCACATGCCGGGTGAATGTGGCAAGCGGTGTGGCCAAGGACACACCCGGTGCATCGCGGTGCACAACACCGCAGGATTATGAGTCCGGATCACAGGGAAGTGCTGGTTGTGGCCCTGGACGACCGCCGGGCCCGATCCTAGGGGGATCCTCATGCCTGCTACTGACCAGCGCGTGCTGGGCGCCGACGAGACCGACGACACCGACGATCCGACCGGCCGCGACGGCCTCGCGGTCGACCACGCGCCGGGCACCGACCCCGGCGACGCCGAGACCTGGGACATCTTCCGGGTCAACTGCCCCGAGTGCCGCCGCCCGATCGCCCTGGTGGCGGACGAGGAGCGGCTGCCGCAGCACGCCCTGCTGCCGACCGCCTGGAACCCCTTCGCCCCCGCGATCTGCCCCGGCTCGGGCGCCCCGACGGACGACCTGGCGGAGGTGGACGAGCCCGAGGACGCCGAACCGGCCGGGTTCGAGGCGCTGTTCAAGCTCCCGAACGGGCTGGACTGGCGGACCCAGCCGTTCTCGCACGCGGTGGCGCACTGCCCGGTGCGGATGGCGGCGGTGAGCCCGGCGCTGCCCGCGATCGCCTCGGCTCCGACGGTCGCCGCGCTGTGCGCCATCCCGGAGCAGCGCCGCCGGCTCGTCCGGCGCTGAACTCCCCCACCGCGCCGGCGGGTCGAAGCTTCGACCGGAACGCCTCCGGCCGTCACTCCGCACCCTGGAGTGACGGCCGGAGGCCGTGTGAGGGGGCGCCGGACGCCCGGGGGTCACTTGGTGAGGTGGCGGCCGATCACCAGGCGCTGGATCTGGTTGGTGCCCTCGACGATCTGCAGGACCTTCGCCTCGCGCATGTAGCGCTCGGCCGGGAAGTCCTGGGTGTAGCCGTAGCCGCCGAGCACCTGCACGGCGTCGGTGGTCACCCGCATCACGGCGTCGGTACAGAACAGCTTGGCCATCGCCGCCTCCTTGGAGAACGGCCGGCCCGCGTCCTTCAGCCGCGCGGCGGACAGGTACAGCGCGCGCCCGGCCTCGATCTGGGTGGCCATGTCGGCGAGCATGAAGGACAGGCCCTGGAAGTCGGCGATCGGGCGGCCGAACTGGCGCCGGGTGCCCGCGTAGTCGACCGCGAGGTCGAGCGCGGCCTGGGCGACGCCTATCGCGCAGGCGGCGATGCCGAGCCGGCCGGAGTCCAGCGCGGCGAGCGCGATCTGGAAGCCCTGCCCCTCCTCCCCGATCAGCCGCTCGCTCGGGACCCGGGCGCCGTCGAAGTGCAGCTGGGCGGTCGGTGAGGAGCGCATGCCCATCTTGTGTTCCGGCGGGGCCGCGGAGAGGCCCTGCTGGGTGCCGGGGACCAGCAGGCAGCTGATGCCCTTGGCGCCCTCGCCGCCGGTACGCACCAGGGCGCTGTAGAAGTCGGCCTGCCCGCCGTGGGTGATCCACGCCTTGGTGCCGTTCACGACGTACGCGTCGCCGTCCAGGTCGGCGCGGGTGCGCAGCGCGGCCGCGTCGGAGCCGGACTGCGGCTCGGACAGGCAGTAGGCGCCGAGCTGCTCGCCGGAGAGCATGCCGGGCAGCCACGCGTCGCGCTGCCGGTCGGTGCCGAAGCCGGCCAGCGCGTGGCAGGACAGGGTGTGCACGCTGACCCCGAGGCCGACGGCGAGCCAGCCGGACGCGAGCTCCTCCAGCACCTGGAGGTACACCTCGTAGGGCTGCTCGCCGCCGCCGTACTTCTCGTCGTACGGGAGGGAGAGCAGACCGGCCTCGCCGAGGGTGCGGAAGACGTCCCGCGGGAAGCGGTCGGCGGCTTCGTCCTCCGCCGCGCGAGGACGCAGCTCCCGCTCGACCAGGTCCCGGGTGAGGCTCAGCAGCTCGCGGGCCTCCTCACTGGGCAGCTGGCGCTCCACGGCTTTCACAGGGGAGGGGGTCATGGCGGCGGTCGCCTCCTCGATCGGGCGCCGGACCGAGGTGTCGGCGGGTCCGGCGCGGGTGCGGCTGGTCGGACCGACCGGCACCGGGTTGCGGTGAACGGCCGTTCACAGTCGTGGCGAAGCGAGTATGCCCGAAACCCGCGCTGCCGTCACGACCTGCACAGATGAACTGTCCGCAGTGGTGGGATACGGCACCGTAGGGTTGACGTTGTGGCTGCTTCCGAAACCCTCCGCTCCTGTGCTCGGCCCGCCCCCGGCGACGGTCCGGACGCCCTCGCGGCGGAGCTGCGCGCCCTCCCGCCCTCCTGCGGGCCGGTGCGGCTGGTCGCGGTGGACGGGCACGCGGGCTCCGGCAAGACGACCTTCGCCGGGCGGCTGGCGGCGGCGCTGGGCGGGGCCCCGGTGGTCCACCTCGACGACCTGGCCACCCACGACGAGCCCTTCGGCTGGACCGGGCGGCTGCGCGAGCAGGTGCTGGAGCCGCTGGCGGCCGGCCGGGACGCCTCCTACCGGGTGTACGACTGGACGCTGCGGCGCTTCGCGGGAACGGCCGCGGTACCGGTCGCCCCGGTGGTGCTGGTGGAGGGGGTCGGGGCGGGCCGGCGGGCGGTGCGGCCGTGGCTGGCCCGGGTGGTCTGGATGGAGCTGGAGGCGGACGCGGCCCGTCGGCGCGGCGAGGAGCGGGACGGTCCTGATCTGGCCGAGTTCTGGGCGGGCTGGGCCCGGGCCGAATCGGCGCATTTCGCCGCCGACCCGAGCCGTCCGTACGCCGCGACGCGGGTCGACGGGGTGACCGGCAGGATCGCGCCGGGCACCGTGGGTGAACCTTCAACTAGTGCCTTGACCTGCGACATCGCCAGGACTTAGGTTCTCCACAGCCGCCGGAACGAAAGCTTCCGGCCGCCTCGGACCCGGCGTCCCCGGCTTGTTCCCCCGTGAGCCGGGGGCGCCGTCCGGTCCCTTTCCGAATCTCGCTCCCCGGCCGCCCGTTCCGGCCCCGGACCGCTCAACGGCCGCTCGCGCGATCGCATTTGACCCCGTTCGGCACCCTTCCGGATCAGCCCGGCGCCGGTACGATTCCTGGCAGGCGCACATGCGCCGCAGGGGGCTCGACGACCACCGGCCAGGGTGTGCACCAGCGACGCGCCGGCCGAGCCCCGGGCCACACCGCGGGGGGCGTGAGTGACGACGGTGGACAGTTCCGACAGCACGGCGGGCGGCCCGGACCGACTCGCCGACCGGGCCTGGCTGCGCGCCATGGACGCCTACACGGCCGGCGCGTACGCCCGGGCCGAGGAGGAGTTCCGCGCGGCCGTCCGGCTGGACCCCGGCATGGCCGACGCCTGGCTCGGCCTGCACGCACTGCGCAGCGACACCTCGGCGGCGCTGCTCGCGATGTACCGCCACCAGAAGCGCTTCGGCGAGCAGCGGCGGCTGCACCGGCGGCCGCTCGGCTCCTGGTACTGGCTGGGCTGGTGGGTGCAGCCCGTCCTGGAGGACGCCCGCGACCTCGCGCTGGCGCACGCCTCGCACTGGCTGGACGGCCGCCACCTGGCCGAGCTGGACCGGGCGTTGGAGCAGTGTCCGGCGCCCAGCGAGGACCCGTCCGCCCGCTTCCTGTACGCCTGCCGCTCCTACCTCCTCAAGGACTGGGAGCAGCTGATCCGGGACACCGACCGGCTGCTGGACGACCCGCTGCTCGGCATCGAGGCCGGACTGTTCGCCGGCATGGCACGGGTACGGCTGGACATGTGCGCGCAGGCGCAGGCCCCGCTGGCCGCCTCGCTCGCGCGCTGCCGCTCCGAGCAGCCGCAGCGCAAGGAGCTGCGCTACTGGCTCGCGCGGGCCTACGAGGGCGCCGGGCGCAGCGCGGCGGCGCTCCCGCTCTACCGGGCGGTGCACCGGGCGGACCCGGCGTTCATGGACACCGCGGCGCGGCTGACGGCCATCTCGGCCGAGGACGGGCTCGCGGACGGACTCTCCGACGGACTGACCGACGGACTGCTGACGGGCGGGCGCCCGGGCGGGGCCGAGGGCGCCGGGGCCGGCGGCGGGGCGGGCATCGAGGCGGGCTTCCTGGACGACGACGGGTTCGCCGTGGGCCAGGGGTTCGGGGACGGCTTCGGAGCCGGGGCCGGCGGCGCGACCGTCGCCGGCGACGGTGTGCTGAGCGGCGGGCCGGCGGGCGGTGGCCTGCCGAGCGGCCTGTCGGGCGGGGTTCCGGGCGGGATGCCGGGCGGAGTGCCCTCGATGGACGCCGGCCTGGTGGACGGGCCCCTGCTGGGCGGAGCGCTGCCCGAGGGCGCCCTGCCGGAGGGCGCCCTGGTCGACGGCGGCCCGGTCGACGGGCCCCCCGGCGGCGCCCCGCAGGCCGCCGGGGAGCGCTCCGGCTCGGGCGCCCCGGCCGGCCCCGCCGCGTCGCCGCCGCCCTCCCGGGGCCAGGCGCAGTCCCGGGCCGCCGGTGCGCCCGCGCCCCGGCCGGACGGCGACGAGCGCGAGCTGGACGCCGCCCTGGCCGAGCTGTCGCTGATGGTCGGCATGGAGCCGGTCAAGCGCCAGGTACGGGCGCTGTCCGCCCAGTTGAGGATGTCGCGGCTGCGGGCCGCGCAGGGCCTGCCGGTCCAGCCGCCGAAGCGTCACTTCGTCTTCTCCGGCCCCTCCGGCACCGGCAAGACCACCGTGGCCCGGATCCTCGGCCGGGTCTTCCACGCCCTCGGCCTGCTCTCCGGCGACCACCTGGTGGAAGCCCAACGCGCCGACCTGGTCGGCGAGTTCCTCGGCCAGACCGCGGTCAAGGCGAACGACCTGATCGACTCCGCGCTGGACGGCGTGCTGTTCATCGACGAGGCGTACAGCCTCTCCAACTCCGGCTACACCAAGGGCGACGCGTACGGCGACGAGGCCCTCCAGGTGCTGCTCAAGCGCGCCGAGGACAACCGGGACCGGCTGGTGGTGATCCTGGCCGGCTACCCCGAGGGCATGAACCGGCTGCTCGCCACCAACCCCGGCCTCAACTCCCGCTTCACCACCCGGGTCGACTTCCCCAGCTACCGCCCGGGCGAGCTGACCGCGATCGGCGCCGCCTTGGCCGGCCGGGACGGCGACGGCTGGGACGAGGACGCCGCCGAGGAACTGGCCAGCATCTGCACCCACGTCGTCCGCGAGGGCTGGATCGACGAACTGGGCAACGGCCGGTTCATCCGCACCCTGTACGAGAAGTCCTGCGCCTACCGGGACCTGCGGCTGTCGCTGCTGCGCGAGCCGCCGGGCCGGGAGGACCTGGCCACCCTGCGGCTGCCGGACCTCGTCCAGGCGTACGGGGAGCTGATCGACGGCCGGAGCTGACGGCGGCCGGAGCTGACAGCGGCCGGAGCCGGCGACGGCCGGGACCGGCTCCCGGGCCCGGAGGGCGGACTCACCCCCTGAGCAGCGCCGCCTCACGCTCGGGGTCGAGCCCGACCGCCGGCCGGTCGGCCCGCTGCGGGGCGGTGCCGCCGATCGCCCGCAGCCAGGCCCAGGTGTCCTCGACCGTCTCCTCGACCGGGCGGCAGCGCAGCCCGGCGCCGACCGCGCGCTCGACCGAGCCGGTGTGCAGGAACTCGTACAGCTCGCCCGGCGGCAGCCAGACCGGCAGTTCGGTCCACGGCTCGACGCCCGCCGCCAGGATCCGCTCGGGCTCGGTCCAGCGCAGGTCGGCGTCCGAACCGGTGGCCCGTACGCAGGCCTCCAGCAGCTCCCCCATGGTGGCGTGCCCGGACGGGCTGACCACGTTGTACGGGCCGCCGAGGCGGGCGGCCACGGCGTCCAGGGTCCAGGCCGCGAGGTCGCGGACGTCGATGTACTGGAGCGCCAGCCCGCGCGGGCCGGGGGCGAGCACCGGGCCGCCCCGGGCGATCCGGTCGAGCCACCAGGGCAGCCGGCCGATGTTCTCGTACGGGCCGAGGACCAGTCCGGCGCGCACCAGCAGGGCCCGGCCGCCGAACCGAGCCTCCAGGGCCAGCTCGGCGCCGCGCTTGGCCTCGGCGTAGGGCACCTCGCCGGCCGGGTCCGGCGAGGAGGCCACCGTCGGGGCCGCCTCGGCGGCGCCCGCGACCAGCGGGTACTCGTACACCGACCGGCTGGAGACGTAGGCGTAGTGGCCGACCCGGCCGTCCAGCGCGCGGGCGCTGTCGCGCACCGCCGCCGGGGCCCAGGACCAGGTGTCCACCACCGCGTCCCACTCCTGCGCGCCGAGCGCCGCGAGGCCGTCCGCGGCCGTACGGTCGCCCGTCAGCATCCGGACGCCCTCCGGCGCGGGCTGCGTGCCGCGGTTGAGGGCCGTCACCTCCCAGCCCCGGGCCAACGCCTCCTCGGCGACGACCCGTCCGACGAACTTGGTTCCACCCAGCAGGAGAAGTCTCATGCCGGCCACTCTCCTCCGAGGGTGGCCGGCATGGAACGGCTGCATGCTCTGGGCAGAATCGCCGTGGGCGGACACGCCGTGGACGGGAGCCGCGACCGGCCCGGACCGGCCGCTACGCGGTGGCGCGGTGGTCCGGGTCGTGCATCTCGCCGACCAGTTCCTCCAGGACGTCCTCCAGCATGACCACGCCCAGCGTGCGCCCGTCCTGGTCCAGCACGGCGGCCAGGTGGCAGGTCGCACGGCGCATCGCGCCGAGGGCGTCGTCCAGCGGGAGGCCGCCGCGCAGCACGGTGATCGGCCGCCACAGCCGGGCCGGGATCGGCGCCGAGCGGTCCTCCACGTCGAGGATGTCCTTGAGGTGGAGGTAGCCGAGGTAGCCGTGGCCGGCCGGGTCGCCGTCGGTGACCGGGAAGCGCGAGAAGCCGGTGCGCAGGGCGAGCTCCTCGACCTCGGCGGCGGTCGCCTTGGTGTCCACGGTGACCAGCTGCTCGGGCTTGAGCAGCACCTCGGTGACCGGGCGGTGCCCCAGTTCCAGGGCGTCCTCCAGCCGTTCCTGGCGCCCCTCGTCGAGCAGGCCCGCGTCCCGGGAGTCGACCAGCAGGTACATCAGCTGCTCGGTGGTGAAGACCGACTCGACCTCGTCCTTGGCGTCGACCCGGAACAGCTTCAGGATGCCGTTGGCCAGGGCGTTCAGCACCCGGATCACCGGGGCGAGCCAGCGGGCCAGCCGGTCCAGCGGCGGGCCGAGCCAGAGCGCGGCCTTCTCCGGGCCCGCCATGGCCATGTTCTTCGGCACCATCTCGCCGATCACCATGTGCAGGAACACCACGACGGCGAGCGAGATCCCGTAGGACAGCGGGTGCATCAGGCCGGACGGGACGCCGATCGCGTGGAACGGGCCCTCCAGCAGGGAGGCGATGGTCGGCTCGGCGAGGGCGCCGAGGCCCAGCGAGCAGACGGTGATGCCGAGCTGGGCGGCGGCCAGCATCGCGGACACGTTGGACAGCGCGTGCAGCACGGTGCGGGCACGCTTGTGCCCGGCCTCCGCGAGCGGCTCGATCTGGCTGCGGCGCACGGACACGACGGCGAACTCCGCGCCGACGAAGAAGGCGTTGCCGAGCAGCAGCAGGACGGCGACGGCCAGTTGGAGCACGGTCATCGGGCGTTCTCCCCGTCCTCGCCGAACATCGCCGGCGCGCTGGTGCGCTGCACCCGGACCCGGCTGGTGCGGTGGCGGTCGACACCGGTCACGGTGAGGCGCCAGCCCGGCAGCTCGGCCTGCTCGCCCACCTCGGGGAGCTTGCCGAGCAGGTCGGCGACCAGGCCGGCCAGCGTCTCGTACGGGCCGTCCGGGGCGATCAGGCCGATCGCCTCCAGCTGGTCGGTCCGGGCGCGGCCGTCGGCCTCCCAGGCCGGCAGGCCGTCGACGGGCGGCAGCGGGAACAGCTCGGGGTGGTCGTCGGGGTCGTGCTCGTCCTGCACCTCGCCGACGATCTCCTCGACGATGTCCTCGACGGTGACGACACCGGCGGTGCCGCCGTACTCGTCGACCACGATGGCCATCGGCTGGAGGCGGCGCAGCCGGTCGAGCAGCCGCTCGGCGGGCAGGGTCTCGGGGACCAGCAGCGGCGGCGAGGACAGCTCGTCGACGCGCACCAGGCCGCGCCGGGCGGCCGGGACGGCGAGGGCGTCCTTGAGCGTCACGATGCCGGTGACCTCGTCCAGGCTGTCGGCGTACACCGGGAAGCGGGACAGGCCGGTGGCCCGGGTGAGGTTGATGACGTCGGAGGCGGTGGCGTCGCGCTGGAGCGCGGCCACGTCGATGCGCGGGGTCATCACGGACTCGGCGGTCAGCTCGCCCAGGCCGAGGGTGCGGACGAACAGGGTCGCCGACTCCTCGTCTATCGCGCCGGCCTTCGCCGAGTGCCGGGCCAGCGAGACCAGCTCGGCCGGGGTCCGGGCGTGGCCCAGCTCCTCCTGCGGCTCGATCCCGAACGCGCGGACCGTACGGTCGGCGGCGCCGTTCAGGAAGCTGATCAGCGGGCGGCAGACGAAGGAGAAGGCCATGTGCGGGGCGGCGACCGCGCGGGCCACCTGGAGCGGGCGGGAGATCGCCCAGTTCTTCGGGACCAGTTCGCCGATCACCATCTGGACGACGGTGGCCAGCACCATGCCGACGACCACGGCGACGCCGCGGGTGGCCGTGTCCGGCACGCCCAGGGCGGACATCACGGGCGAGAGCAGCGTCGACAGGGCCGGCTGGGCGAGCATGCCGACCACCAGCGAGGTGACGGTGATGCCGAGCTGGGCCCCGGAGAGCTCGAAGGAGAGGTTGCGCAGGGCCCTGGCGACACGGGCGGACTTGGCGTCGCCCGTCGCGGCGGAGCGTTCCACCGCGCCGCGCTCGGCGGTCACGAAGGCGAACTCGGCGGCCACGAACAGGCCGTTGGCGAGGATCAGGAGAACGGCTGCGAACAACAGCAGCCAGGCGGTGATCACAGTGCCGCCTGCCTTCCGGGGATCGGAAGTGGGGCGGCGCAGGTACTACCGGACGGATCGTCCATCGAGGGGGAGTGTCACTCCTCTGGTCGGTGCGGGCGGTCGTTGGGGGAACAGGGCGCACTTTGCCCTGCTTTTACCAGCGTAGACCATATCCGGCCGAGTGTAGGAAGCGTGTTCGGGCCCGCCGGGGGACGTCCGGAACCGGCCCGGAGCGGGCCTCGGGCGGGCCGGGAACCGCAGGTCGGGGGCCGGGCGGCGTCAGGCCGCGGCGTGCTGCTCGACCAGGTCGCGAAGCGCGCGGGCGTCCGCGATCGCCTGGTCCTTGCCGACGCCGGACTGGATGCCGACCGCGGCGAGCGAGGTGCCGTCGGCGAGGTCGAGGGTGGCCCACGGGTCGCCCTGGCGGAAGTTGACCCGGACGATCTCGGCCCAGGCGAGCCGGCGGCGGCGGACGAAGTTGACCACCGTCACACCGTCCGCGTCGGCGCTCACCCGGGGGCGGGCCAGCATCAGGCCGACGGCGGCGAACAGGACCCCGCTGCCCGTCATCATGATCCGGTCGTTGAGCTGCCAGTTCTCCGGGAGCAGCACGGCCAGCACGGCGAACAGCACCACCAGCAGGACGCAGACCGGCAGCAGCACGACGCGGGTGCGGCGCGGCGCCCAGGTGACGGGGAACTCGACGGGCGGCGTGGTCACGTGGGGTCTCCGGGGTGGTTCTGGTCACGGCGGCGCGGGGTGGGACGGGGGCGCCGGTCCGGCGGCCCGACGGCGCGGGGCGGGGACGCCGGTCGGCGTCCCCGCCCCATTGAACCGTTCTTTACTCGCGGGCGGGCGAGCAGGTCACCGCGGGCGGGTCACCGCGGGCGGGTCAGAGGCGGCAGGCGTGGATGTTGGTCACCAGGATGGCCCGGGCGCCGATGCCCCACAGGTCGTCCATGATCCGCTGCGCCTCCTTGCGGAGCACCATCGAGCGGACCGCGACCCAGCCCTCGGTGTGCAGCGGCGAGACGGTCGGCGACTCCAGGCCCGGGGTGAGCCCGACGGCGGCGCTGACGTTCTCGGCGCGGATGTCGTAGTCCATCAGCACGTAGCGGCGGGCCACCAGCACGCCCTGGAGGCGGCGCAGGAACTGCTCAACCCGCGGGTCCTCGCCCGCGCCCTTGGGCCGGATCACCACGGAGTCGGAGACCAGGATCGGCTCGCCGAACACCTCCAGACCCGCGTTGCGCAGGCTGGTGCCGGTCTCCACCACGTCGGCGATCACGTCGGCGACGCCCAGCTGCACCGCGGTCTCCACCGCGCCGTCCAGCTTGGTGACCGTCGCCTTCACACCGTGGTCGGCGAGGTGCTGCTCGACCAGGCCGGTGTACGACGTCGCGATCCGCAGGCCCTCCAGGCCCTTGACGTCCTCGACCTGCACGCCCTCGGGGCGGGCGAAGCGGAAGGTCGACCCGGCGAAGCCGAGGGCGAGCACCTCCTCGGCGTTGGAGTGCGAGTCCAGCAGCAGGTCGCGGCCGGTGATGCCGACGTCCAGCCGGCCGGAGCCGACGTAGACGGCGATGTCGCGCGGGCGCAGGAAGAAGAACTCGACCTGGTTGTCCGGGTCGACGAGGACGAGCTCCTTGGGGTCCTTCCGCTGGCGGTAGCCGGCCTCATGGAGCATCTCCGCCGCGGGACCCGAGAGCGAACCCTTGTTGGGGACGGCGATGCGCAGCATGGGAGGTTGCTTCCTTACCTGTCGGGAGGTGGGGTGTGCCGGTCCGGGGATGCACCGGTCCGGGTGTGCCGGTCGGGACGCCGGCCGTGCGGCCCTGCGTCCGGAGGTGCTGTCAGAGGTACTTGTAGACGTCGTCGAGGGTCAGCCCACGGGCGATCATCATCACCTGAACGTGGTAGAGGAGCTGGGAGACCTCCTCCGCCGTCTGCTCGTCGGACTGGAACTCGGCGGCCATCCAGACCTCGGCGGCCTCCTCGACGACCTTCTTGCCGATCGCATGGACGCCCTGCTGGACGAGCTGCGCGGTACGGGAGGACGAGGGGTCGCCGGTGGCGGCCTTCTGCTGGAGCTCGGCGAAGAGCTCCTCGAATGTCTTCGAAGCCATGATGGGGCCACCTTACGGCGTGCGGGCTTACGGGCGGTAAACGGTCCCGGACGGTGGACAGTCCGGTGGACGTCCACCGTCCGGGACCGGAAGGCGTGCGGGAGGCGTGCGGGAGCTGTGCGGGACCGGCGGGCGGCCGGACCGCGCGCCGCCCTCAGCGCGCGGCGCGCAGCACCGCGGCGGTGCCCACGGCGGCGGTGACGGCCTCGTGGCCCTTGTCCTCGGCGGAGCCCGGCAGCCCGGCGCGGTCGAGTGCCTGCTCCTCGTTGTCGCAGGTCAGCACGCCGAAGCCGACCGGGACGCCGGTGTCGACGCTGACCTGGGTGAGGCCGAGGGTGGCGGCCTGGCAGACGTAGTCGAAGTGCGGGGTGCCACCGCGGATCACCACGCCGAGGGCCACCACGGCGTCGTAGCCGCGCTCGGCGAGGCGCTTGGCGGCGACCGGCAGTTCGAAGGTGCCGGGGACGCGCAGGACGGTCGGCTCGGCGATGCCCAGTTCCTTGAGCGCGCGGTGGGCGCCGTCCAGCAGGCCGTTCATCACCGTGTCGTGCCACTGGGCGGCGATGACGGCGACCTTGAGGTCGGCGGCGCCTTCGATGGTCAGCTCGGGGGCTCCGTGGCCGCTCATGTTCTCTGTCCGTTCGTCGTGGTCGGGTCGGGTGGATCGGTGGTCGACCGGGTGGGTGAGGGGTGTCGGCAGGGCGCGTCAGGAACCGAGGCCGGGCAGGTCATGGCCCATCCGGTCGCGCTTGGTGCGCAGGTAGCGCAGGTTGTGCTCACCGGGCGCGATCTCGACGGCCTCGCGCCCCTTCACCTTGAGGCCGTGCTCGGTGAGCGCGGTCAGCTTCAGCGGGTTGTTGGTGAGCAGGGTGAGCGAGCGGACGCCGAGGTCCACCAGCATCTGCGCGGCGATGCTGTAGTCGCGGGCGTCGGCGGGCAGGCCGAGCTCCAGGTTGGCGTCGACGGTGTCGCGCCCCTGCTCCTGCAGCGCGTACGCACGCAGCTTGTGGGCCAGGCCGATCCCCCGGCCCTCGTGCCCGCGCAGGTAGAGCACCACGCCCCGGCCGGTCTCGGCGACCCGCCGCAGCGAGGCCTCCAGCTGCGGGCCGCAGTCGCAGCGCAGCGAGCCGAGGACGTCGCCGGTCAGGCACTCGGAGTGGACCCGCACCAGGACGTCCTCGCCGTCCGGCAGCCGCCCGTCGGCCCCCAGGCCGCCGGCCACCAGCGCGATGTGCTCGACGCCGTCGATGGTGCCCCGGTACCCGACGGCGGTGAACTCGCCGTGCACGGTGGGCAGGGCGGTGGCGGCGGCCCGGTCGACGTGCAGCTCGGTGCGGCGGCGGTAGGCGATCAGGTCCTCGATGGAGATGATCGCGAGGCCGTGCTCGCGGGCGAACGCGACCAGCTCGGGCAGCCGGGCCATGGTGCCGTCGTCGTTGACCACCTCGGCGATCGCGCCGGCCGGCGCCAGCCCGGCCAGCCGGGCCAGGTCGACGGCGGCCTCGGTGTGACCGGGGCGGACCAGCACGCCGCCCTCGACGGCGCGCAGCGGGAAGACGTGCCCGGGGCGGGTGAGGTCGCCGGGCTCGGTGCCGGCGGAGGAGAGCAGCCGGACGGTGCGGGCGCGGTCGGCGGCGGAGATCCCGGTGTCGACCCCCTCCCGGGCGTCCACCGAGACGGTGTACGCGGTGCCCTTGCGGTCCTCGTTGACCTGCGTCATCGGCGGGAGCTTGAGGCGGTCCAGCTCCTCGCCGGTCATCGGGGCGCAGATCACGCCGGAGCTGTAGCGGATGGTGAAGGCCATCAGCTCGGGGGTGGCGGCAGAGGCGGCGAAGACGATGTCGCCCTCGTTCTCGCGGTCCTCGTCGTCGACCACGATCACCGCGCGGCCGAGCGCGATGTCGGCGATCGCCCGCTCGACCGGGTCGAGGACGAGCTCGACCCCGGTGCTGCCCTTGTCGGACTGGTTCTCGGTCATGCCGTGGCTCCCTGCGGGACGGTGGCGGACGTGGTGCGCGGCTCACGGGTGCTCAGCCACCAGGAACGCAGGCCGAGCAGCACCAGGACGAAGTAGACGGAGTAGGTGAGGCCCGAGAAGGTGTAGCCGCTGTTGAAGGCGAACGGGACGCCGACCGCGTCGACCGCGATCCAGGCGAACCAGAACTCCACCCAGCCGCGCGCCTGGGCCACCATCGCGGCCAGCGTGCCGACGAAGATGTAGGCGTCCGACCAGGGGCTCCAGGACAGGCTGGGGAAGGACGTGAAGAGCAGGGCGAGCGCCACCGTGCCCGCGGCCGTGCCGGCCGCCAGCGCGAGCCGCTCGGGCCAGCTCGCGAACCGGACGGCGATCGAGCCGCTGTCCTGCCGGCCCCGGCGCCAACGGTCCCAGCCCCAGGCTGCGGTGGCGATCACGATCAGCTGCTTGCCGATCAGGCCGGGGACGTGGCCGCCGAGGTAGGCGGTGATCAGCACCGCGCCGGACAGCAGCTGGACCGGCCAGCTCCAGACCGAGCGGCGCCAGCCGAGGGCGAGGCCGGCGAAACCGAGCAGGTTGCCGAACATGTCGGCCCACTTCACGTGTTCGCCGAGGACGGTGAACGCTTCTCCGCTGAGCCAGCTCACTGGGACTCCCCCGGGGTTTCGGCGGCCGGCAGACCCGCGAGGTCCGAGAGGCCGGGCAGGTTCGGCAGGTTCGGCAGGTTCGGCAGGGTGCGGGACTCCAGGAGGCGCTCGACGTACTTGGCGAGCACGTCCACCTCCAGGTTGACGCTCTCGCCCTCGGTCTTGCCGCCGAGCGTGGTCAGCGCGAGCGTGGCCGGGATGAGGCTGACGGTGAAGCTGTCCCGGGCGGCCTCCACCACGGTGAGGCTGACCCCGTCGACCGTGATCGAGCCCTTCTCCACCAGGTAGCGGGAGATGGTGGCGGGCAGCGAGAACCGCAGCACCTCCCAGCGCAGGTTGCCGTCCGCGTCGCGCTCGCCGGGCTCGCGGCTCAACAGCCGCCCGGTGGCGTCGACATGGCCCTGGACGAGGTGGCCGCCGAGCCGGGCGCCGAGCGCCATGGCGCGCTCCAGGTTGACCCGGGAGCCGGGCTTCAACTCGCCCAGGCTGGAACGGTGCAGCGTCTCGGCCATCACATCGGCGCTGAACTCGCCGGTGCCCGCGGCCAGTTCGTCCGGGCTGTCGACAACGGTCAGGCAGACGCCGTTGACCGCGATGGAGTCGCCGTGACCCGCGTCCGCACAGACCACCGGGCCGCGCAGGCGGATACGCGAGGAGTCGCCGATCTCCTCGATCGACACGACCTCGCCGAGCTCTTCGATGATGCCGGTGAACACCCGGGTTCTCCTCGCGCTTGGGGCGCGGACTCCGGGGCGGCATGGGAGATGACACGGACGGGCAACGGCGCACGAGCCGACGGCACCACCCGTCGCCGGGGTTGCCGAGGCCGCCGGGAGATCGCTCGCCCGGCCCGGGAGACACTGCTCTCCCGGCGCTCACCTGACCGCGGTCCGGTCCGGTAGTGATGGACCACGGGTACTGCTCTTCGTCCGCCCGCGCACGCCTCCCATCCGGACTTTAACCGTCGGTCCAGGAATTTCACCTGGTCAACCGGCCGCTGGCTGCGGACGGGTCGCGGACTGTAACCGCCGGTTCGGATTTTCACCGACCCCGGAGTGCGCTGAACGTCACTGCTGTTGCCGTCATTCTGCCACGGTCGACGCAAGGGCAGGGAGTGGCTTTCGCTGTGGCCTGTTTCACGGACTTGCGGGGAATGCGCGGCGGGGTGCTACGCGCCCGCCGCGAGTTGTCCGGCTTGTCCTGTTTGTCGGCTCCGCCTGGTCCGGGCGGCCGGTGCGGCCGACGCTTCGCCCGCCGCAACCGGCCTGGTGGCGCGGGCGGTCGGCGGGGGCGAGGCTGGAGAAGGGGCCCTGCCGATGACACCGAGGCTACGGAGGCGAGGGCGATGGCGAAGTTCATGGACGTCCATCACGGGATGGCCGGGATCACGGCCGAGCAGCTCAGGCAGGCCCACGCGGCCGACCTGGCGGTCCAGGGCGAGGAGGGCGTCCAGTTCGAACAGGCGTGGGCGGACCCGGATTCGGGAACGGTGTACTGCCTCTCCGACGCGCCGTCCAAGGAGGCCGTGCAGCGGGTCCACAGCCGCAGCGGGCACCCGGCGGACGAGATCCACCCGGTGCCGTTGACCGTGTGAGGCGGGGCGCCCGGGGACGAAGGGGTCGGGGCGCCCGGGGACGACGGGTCCGGGGCGCCCGGGGCGTGAGGCGGGGGCGCTCAGAGCACGGCGGGGGCGTTGATCTGCAGGAAGTGGGTGACCTCCGGAGGGTGGGCGAGGTAGCGCAGCTCGCCCTCCGACCAGACCGGCCGGATCCGCCACATCGGCCCGGCGTAACCGCGCAGGGCCGCCTCGTCGCGCCAGCGGCTCACCACCAGCACCCGGTGCCCGTCCTCCGACACCGAGCGCAGCAGCTCACCGCCGAGGCACCCGTCCGTCCGCCCCAGCTCCGGGATCACCTGGGCGGCCAGGTGGGCGCAGAACTCCTCGATCCGACCGGCCAGCACCTGCCCGGCCCAGATTCTGACGATCACGACCACCACCTCCGGCTGTCGGGGACCATGGCCCCATTATCAGCGGAAAACCGCTGGTGGCGAGGGTGCCGGCACGGGCACGGGCAGGGATACGGGCAGGGGTACGGGCACAGGTACGGGCACGGGTACGGAACGTGCGGGCCCCTGGCGCGTCGAGGGGTGTCGGCTAGATTCCGGACATGACCACCACACCCGAAGCTGTCGTTCCGTCAAGCACCGGTCCGAACCGGCCGAGCAGCCTCTTCGACGCGCTCAGCGCGGGAGCCCTGACCGATCCCGCCCAGCTGCGCGAGGTCTACGAGCAGCCCAGCGACCACGCGAGGCGCAAGCAGGTCGACCGTCTGCACGAGGTCGCGCGGAGCCTGATCGCCTGCTCCCCGCTGGTCCTCGTCGGCAGCTCCGACGCCGCCGGGCACTGCGACGTCTCCCCGCGCGGCGGGCCGGCCGGGCTGGTCTCGGTGCTCGACGAGTACACCCTGGCCATACCGGACGCCACCGGCAACAAGCGGTTGGACACCCTGCACAACATCCTGGAGACCGGCCGGGTCGGGCTGCTCTTCGTCGTCCCCGGCCGGGACACCACGCTGCGGGTGAACGGACGGGCCTGCGTCTCCACCGACCCGGAGCTGCTGGGGCAGCTGACCGCCGTCGGCAAGCCGCCGCGCAGCGCGATCGTGGTCGCGGTCGAGGAGGTGTACGCGCACTGCCCGAAGGCGTTCCTGCGCAGCTCGGCGTGGAAGCCGGAGAACTGGCTCGCCAAGGACGCCCAGCCGAGTTCGGCGGAGGTCACGCTCTCGCACCTGCGGGACGACTCGCTGACCATCGAGGCGATCGAACAGACCGAGCGGGAGGCGCTGCTGTACCGGTACGAGTGAGGCCGGGTGGCGCTGCCCGCCCGGAGTTGGCCGGCGGGTTTCGGGCGGCTCGGGCGGTTCGGGCGGCTCGGGCGGCTCGGGAAGCCTGGCGGCTTGGGCGGTTCGGGCCGGGGCGCCCGGCCGGCGGCGGTGACTGCCCCCCGCCCGCCGGGCCCCGTGCGCTCAGGCGGCCTTGGGGACGTCCACCACGGCCGCGCCGTCGGCGGCCCGCTGGACGGCCTCGACGCCCTTGTGGGCGGCGTCCTTGCTGGCGTAGCCCTGGCCGGTGGCGACGATCTCGCCGTTGCCCGCCTTGAGCCGGAACCGGTACTTGCCACCGGAGTCCTGGTAGACCTCGAACTTGCCCGACATCCGGGCCACCTCCTCGTGGGGCGCATCCTCGTGGGCGCGGGACGCGCCGCTGATCGGGCCCCGTGCAGCACCGTGCGCCCGGTGACCGGTCGGGCGCACCCCGTCGGCGGCCGGTCGGGTGACGCCGGGCGCACCGGGGTTTGCCGGGGTGCCGGAGCGGCCTCCGGTGGCTTGAATGGACGGATGGACTGCGTCTTCTGTGCGGTGGTGGCGGGCGAGGAGCCCGCGCACCGGGTGCTGGACGACGAGGCGGCGGTGGCCTTCCTGGACCGCCGGCCGCTGTTCCCCGGGCACGTCCTGGTCGTGCCGCGCGCCCACCACCGGACGCTGGCGGACCTGCCGACGGCCGAGGTGGGGCCGTTCTTCCTCCGGGTGCAGCGGGTGGCGGCGGCCGTCGAGCACGGGCTCGGCGCCGCCGGGACCTTCGTGGCGGCGAACAACCGGATCAGCCAGTCGGTGCCGCACCTGCACGTCCACGTGGTGCCGCGCAATCCCAAGGACGGGCTCCGCGGGTTCTTCTGGCCGCGCGGGACGTACCCGGACGAGGCACGGGCGGCGGAGGTCGCGGCCCGGCTGCGGGCGGCGCTGGCGGGCTGAGCCGGTCGTTCGCCGAGCCGGTGCCATGCCATGCCATGCCATGCCGGGCCATACCGTGCCGGGCGCGGCCGGACGTACTCCCGGAGGGGCATCAGGGGCGGCCGAAATCGTTTCCCGGGCGGATGATCCGGCTGGTCGGGGCACTTAGGGTCGCTGGCATGAACGAACTCGCGCGCGTCGTGCAACAGTCGGCCGACCGGCTCGCGGGCCGGCACGTCGGCGCGGTGGTCGCCGGGCTGGCCGGCGGCGACACGGAGATCCGCGGTGTGGGGCGCACGGGGCCGGGCGGCGGTGAGCCCGGGCCGGACACGCTGTTCGAAATCGGCTCCGTGACCAAGGTGTTCACCTCGCTGGTGCTCGCCCGGCTGGTGCTCGACGGCTCGGTGCGGCTCGACGAGCCGCTGGCCGAGGTGCTCGCCGGGGCGCGGGGCGGCACCGCCGTCGTCCCGGCCAGGGGCCGCGAGCCGATCACCCTGCGGCACCTGGCCACCCACACCGCCGGGCTGCCCCGGCTCCCCCGGGGCCTGTTCACCAGGGCGCTGCTGATACCCAACGACCCCGACCCGTACGCCCGTTGCAGCGCCGAGTACGTGCTGGGCGGGCTCGCCCGGACGCGGCTGCGGGCCGCGCCCGGCCGCAGCTTCCGCTACTCCAACCTCGGCGCCGGGCTGCTCGGCCTGGCCCTCGCGCACCGGGCCGGCGCCGGGTACGAGGAGGTGGTGGCGCGTGAGGTCTGCGAGCCGCTGGGCCTGGCGGACACCTGCGTACGGTCGGGCGCCGAGCAGTCCGGGCGGCTCGCGCACGGGCACACGGCGGGCGGCCGACCGGTGCCGTACTGGGACCTGGCGGCCCTGCCGGGCATGGGCGCGCTCCGGTCGACGGCCGCCGACCTGGCGATCCTCCTGCGGGCCCAACTGGCCGCCGACCGCGAGCCGGACGCGCCGCTGGCGCCCGCGATCACGCTCACCCGGGAGACCCGGCACCGGGTCAACCCGTTCGCCTGGACGCACCTGGGCTGGCTCGGCCACCGGCTGCACACCCAGCAGGGCGGGCACCTGCAGATCTGGCACAACGGCGGCACGGGCGGCTTCCGCTCGTTCGTGGCCTTCGATCCGGAGAAGCGGGTGGGGGTGGTGGTGCTGGCCAACACCCGACGGTCGGCCGATCCGGTCGGGACGGCGCTGCTGCGCACGCTGCAGAAGGACTTCGCGACGGCGGGGTGAGGCGGGGCCGGGGCGGAGTGGGGGCGGAGTGGGGGTGAGGCGGGGGCCGGGGCCGGGTGAGGCGTTCCCGCAGGCAGGAGTCGGGGCACCGCCCCCTGCCGATCTGCACCCCCGGTCTCGGCGGGCTCCGGGCGGGGCGCGATGATGGCCGGGTCGTATCAGGCCAAAAGGTGCCGATTGGCACTGTTGCCGGGTGCAACTGACGGTCGATGCTGGGGATTCGGCAGACGCGGTTCCGCAACGGGCCGCCGAGTGAAAGGGGGCCGACGTGGCGGTGGTGTGGTCGCCGACGCGGGTGCAGCCGGTGCAGCCGGTACGACCGGCCGCGCCGGCCGGGTCGGCCGGTCCTGACGGTCCCGCCGACCGGCTCGGGCCGGTGGTGCGGGTGTACCGGCGGTTCCGGCCGGTGCCCTGGCGGGCGCGGGCCGGGGTGGACGCCTGCACGGCGGTCGTCGCGGTGTCGGTCTGCCTGGCGCTCGGCGAGTGGTGGCCCGCACCCGTGCTGGGGGCCGTCGCGGTGGTGCTGGCGAGCGGGTTCGGCTGGCTGCGGCCGGTGCCCGGGCTGCGGTCCGTCCGGGTCCACGAGGGCGGGCTGGCCCTGGTCGCGGCGGACGGCACCGAGCGCCCGCTGCCGTGGAGCGCGGTGGAGGCCACCGAGTACTGCCCCGGCGGGCCGCGCGGGGAGTACGAGCAGGGGCGAATATGGCCGGTCGGCGCGGACGAGCCGGTGGTGCTGGCGCAGCTGCGCGGGACGGGCGGCCTGGGCGGGCTGTTCCGGGAGCTGGAGGAGCGCCTCTCCCCCGGCCTCCGGGCCGCGCTGCACGAGACGCTGCGCACCGAGGGCAGCGTCCGGTTCGCGCGCGGGCGGCTGACGGTGACGGCCGGCGGGCTGCTGCACCGGCCGCCGCACCCGCTCGCGGCGAAGGAGGCCTACCGGTGGGCGGAGGTGGAGTCGGCCCGGATGTCCGAGCTGGGAGAGCTGGAGATCCGGACGCACCGGGCCGGCCTGCCGCTCACCCTCCCGGTGCCCAACGCGCTCGCGGCGGCGGGCTTCCTGGAGGAGCTGCGGGCCGCGGCCCCCTAGGGGACGCGACGGGGCCTTCCCGGAGGGGATCAGTACGCCGCTGAGCGGACGTCAACTCCGTTGCCCGCGGCCTACGGTCTTCGGCATGAGCCGACTCCGCACCACCGCTGCCGCGGCAGCCCTGCTGCTCGCGCTGCCGTTGTCCCTCGCCGCCGCCGTACCGGCCCTGGCCGCACCTGTGCCCGCGCCCGCGCTGACCGGTGCCACCGCACCCGGCACCACCCCGTCGACGGCCCCGTCGACCACTCCGGCCGCCGCCCGGATCGAACTGCCGCGTCCGACCGGGCCGTACGCGGTCGGGCAGGAGGTCCTGCACCTGGTGGACCGGAACCGGCCCGACCCGTGGGTGCCCTCCGCCGGTCCCCGCCAGTTGATGGTCTCGATGTACTACCCCGCGCACGCCGGAACGGGCAGCCCGGCCCCGTACATGACCGACGGGGCGGCCCGGGCCCTGCTGGACACCAAGCTGCCGGGCAACACCGTCCCGACCGAAGCGGTGGCCGGTGCCCGGACCTGGGCGGAGTCCGGCGCGCGCCCGCAGGGCGGCCACTACCCGCTCGTGGTGCTGTCGCCCGGCTTCACCATGCCCCGCACCTCGCTCACCGCCCTCGCCGAGGACCTGACCAGCCGCGGGTACGTGGTCGCGCTGGTCGACCACACCTACGAGAACACCGGGACGACCTTCCCCGACGGGCAGACGCTGCCCTGCGTGATGTGCGGCCGCCCCAAGGACTGGCAGTACGTGGACGAGAGCCGGGCGAAGGACGTGTCCTTCGTCCTCGACCAGCTGACCGACCGGCCGCACCCGGCCTGGCGCTACGCCCGGATGATCGACCGCCACCGCATCGGCATGGCCGGGCACTCGGCCGGCGGCGCGGCCACCGTCCCGGCCCTGCTCACCGACGACCGGATCCTGGCCGGGGCGGACCTGGACGGCAGCATGGACGTCCTGGTGCCCGAGTCCGGGATCGGCGGCAAGCCCTACCTGATGATGGGCCACCCGTTGGAGGGCGGCGCCGAGGACACCAGCTGGGTCAACAGCTGGCCCAACCTCGACGGCTGGAAGCGTTGGCTGACCCTCGACGGTTCCAACCACGGCAGCTTCACCGACTTCCCGCTGTTCATGGAGAAGCTGGGCCTCCCGCAGGACCCGGGCACCACCCTGTCCGGCCTGCGGGGCATCGAGCTCACCCGCCGGTACGTCGGCGCGTTCTTCGACCTCCAGCTGAAGGGGATCCCGCAGCCCGTGCTGGACGGTCCGACCGCCGCCGACCCGGAGGTGCGGTTCCACTCCTGACCGGCGGCGCGTGAGCGGGGGCGCCGGGCCCGACGGCGGTCGCCGGCGCCCCCGGTCCCACCACCGGCGCCCCAACCGGCTGCCCCCCGGCTCCGACCGCCTCCCACCGGCTGCCCCCGGCTCCGACCGGCTCCCACCGGCTCCCACCGGCTCTGACGTGCGAGGATTCCCTCCATGATGACCGTGGAGCAGGGCTGGCTGGACGGGACCGACTCGGGGCGGTTCGTGCTGTGCCCCGAGGGGGCCGTGGCGGGGTGGACCGGCGAGGGCGCACTGGAGGCCGCCGAGGCGTACGCGGCCGGGTACGCGGTCCCCGGGCACGGGGACGTGCTGGTGCTGGGCGGGGAACCGCTGCTGGTCGGGTGGCTGGCCGAGGAGCGGGTGTTCGTCCGGCCGCTCCACTTCGACTGCTCCGAGGACGTCCGGCCGCCGGTGCGCGAGGCGCTGCGGTCCGGGGTGTGGGAGGACGGGCCGGTACTGGACCTCATCGCCGGCCGGTACCTGCTCACGGACGTGTGCTACGACGGCGAGGCCATCGTCGAGCGCGGCGAGTACCTGACCGTCGAGCTCCCGCCCGGCCGGTACCTGGTCCAGTCGCTGGTGACCGGACCCGGCCCGCGGGCGGACTTCCTCCTGGAGCGCCTGCTGCCACGGTGAGCGGCCTCCCAGGGCCGCGTGCGAAGATGGCAGGGCTGGTGGGAACGATCTCCGGACGCCTCTGGGACGGTTCTCTGGCCATGGTGAACGACGATGCGCAGCACCCGGCGGAACCGCCGCAGGACGCCCTGCTGATGGTGCCGATCGCCACCGCGCTGATCGCGGCCGACGGACGGATCCTGCACTGGAGCAGCGACGCCGAGGCACTGCTCGGTCACCGTGCGGAGGACGCCGTCGGGGCGAAGGCAGCCCGGCTGCTGACCTCCGACGAGGACCGGCCCGAGGTGATCCAGCTGTTCCGGCAGATCCTGGCGGGCCGGGCCTGGACCGGTGTGTTCCCGGTGCGCCACCGCGACGGGCACCTGGTGAACCTGGAGTTCCGCACCCACCCGATCCGGGGCCCCGGCGGGGAGCCGCTGGTGCTGGCCGTCGCCTCCGAGGTGACCACGCTGCGCCGGATCCAGGCGGACCTGGCGGTCCTCGACGGGTTCTTCACCCAGTCCCCGGTCGGCATGGCGGTGTTCGACACCGAGCTGCGCTACGTCCGGCTGAACGAGGCCCTGGCCCGGACCAACGGCCTGGCCGCCGACCGGCACCTGGGCCACCGGCTCACCGAGGTGCTGCCCGGGATCAACGGCGCCGAGTCCGAGGCGGTGATGCGCCGGGTACTGGAGAGCGGCGAACCGGTGCTGGACACCCGCGCGCACGGCCGCACCCCGGGCGACCCGCACCACGACCGGGCCTGGTCCGCCTCCTACTTCCGGCTTGAGGACCGCAGCGGCCACGTCCTCGGCGTGAGCGCCACGGTCATCGACATCACCGAACGCTTCCGGGCCGACGCCCGGGCCGCGCGGGCCCAGGAGCGGCTGGCCCTGCTGGTCGACGCGACCGCGTCCATCGGCACCACGCTGGACCTGCGGCAGACCGCCCGGGAGCTGGCGGACGCGATGGTCCCCAGGGTCGCCGACATCAGCGGGGTGTTCGCGCTGGAGGCGCTGGTGGCCGGCCGCAACGTCGAGCCGCCCGCCCCGGGCTCCCCGCAGCTGGTGCGACGCCTGGCGCTGGCCACCGCCGACCCGCTGTACCCGGCCGAGGCGCTGCCGATGGACGCCGTCTACGAGCTGCCGCCGGACTCGCCGTACGCCCGCGCGCTGAGCGCCGGGCGGACGGTGGTGGTGCCGTCCTGGGAGCTGCCGATGCTGAGCGAGGGCATCAACGAGAGCCGCCGCCAGGCCTACCTCGGCGACCGGCCGCGCTCGGTGCGGATCACCCCGCTGGTGGCGCGCGGCACCACGCTCGGGATGGTGGTGTACTCCCGGCGCGGGGAGCGCGAGTCCTTCGCGGAGGCCGACATCACGCTCGGCGACGAGCTGTCCTCGCGGGCCGCCGTCGCGATCGACAACGCCCGGCTGTACCTGCGCCAGCACCAGACCGTGCTCGCCCGCCAGCAGGCGCTGCGCGAGGCGAAGGCCGCGCAGGAGCGCCTGGCGCTGGTCAACGTGGCCTCCACCCGGATCGGCACCACGCTCGATCTCGCCCAGACCGCCCAGGAGTTGGCCGAGGTGGCGACGCCCAGGCTGGCCGACACGGTGGTGGTCGAGGTGCTGGAGGACCTGGTCCGCGGCGAGCGCGAGGCCCGCGCACCGGCCGACGGTTCGGCGCTGCTGCGGCGGATGGCCTTCCACTCGGTGCACGGCTCGACGCTGGCGCCGATCGCCCGCACCGGCAACCTGCACCGCTTCCGGCCCGGTTCGCCGTACGCGTGGAGCCTGGCCCACCGCAAGCCGGTGCTGGTGCCGCGGATGGACGAGCAGGGCATGGCCTGGTTCGCCGAGGACCCGGTGCGCACCGCCGCCGTCCGGGAGCAGAACGTGCGCTCGTTCATGGTGGTCCCGCTGATCGCGCGCGGCACCCCGGTCGGTGTCGCCGGCTTCTACCGCACCCTGGTCGAGCGGCCGTACGAGGACGACGACCTGGCGCTGGCCGGGGAGTTGGCGGTGCGGGCCGCCGTCTCCATCGACAACGCGCTGCTGTTCACCCGCGAGCGCGACGCGGCCGCCGCCCGGCAGCGGGCACTGGACGAGGCCTGGGCCGCCCAGCAGCGGCTGTCGCTGCTCAACGAGGCCAGCAACCGGATCGGCACCACGCTCGATCTGCACCGCACCGCGCAGGAGTTGGTGGAGGTGGTGATCCCCCGTTTCGCCGACTTCGTCACCGTGGACCTGCGCGAGGCGGTGCTCAGCGGCGAGGAGCCGGGGCCCGTGCCCGCGGAGGGGCGGGTGCTGATGCGGGCGGTGGCGGTCGGCGAGACGGCCCCGGACGGCAGCATGACGGGGGCCGCCGACCAGGTCGGCGAGACCTCGCAGTCCGCCCGGCTGTACGCGCAGAGCCTGCGCACCCGGCGCTCGATCCTGGTCTCCGAGGTGACCGAGGAGGACCTGCGCCGGATCGTCGCCTCCCCCGACCGGGTGCAGCCGGGGCTGGCGGCCGGGGTGCACTCCTACCTGATGGTGCCGCTGGTGGCGCGCGGACAGGTGCTGGGCGGCGCGGAGTTCGTCCGCACCCGCAACCCGGTGCCGTTCGGCCCGGCGGACCGCTCGCTGGCCGAGGAACTGGCCGCCCGCACCGCCCTCGCGATCGACAACGGGCGGCTCTACCGCCGTGAGCGGGACACCGCGCTCACCCTGCAGCGCAGCCTGCTGCCGCAGGAGGTGCACCGCACCCTGGGCCTGGAGATCGCCTACCGCTACCTGCCCAGCAGCGTGGTCAGCGAGGTCGGCGGCGACTGGTTCGACGTCGTCCCGCTGTCCTCCGGGCGGGTCGCCCTGATCGTCGGGGACGTGATGGGCCACGGCATCCGGGCCGCCGCGACCATGGGCCAACTCCGTACCGCCGCAAGGACGCTGATCACCCTGGAGCTGGATCCGGCGCGGGTCCTGTACCGGCTGGACGAGGCCACCACGACCGTCGGCGAGGGCCAGTTCGCCACCTGCGTCTGCGTGGTGTACGACCCCGTCGACCGGCACTGCACCGCCGCCAGCGCCGGCCACCTGCCACCCGTCGTCGCGGACACCCAGGGGCGGGCCCACCTGGTCGAGCTGCCGACCGGCATACCGCTCGGCGTCGGCGGAGTCCCCTTCGAGAGCGCGGAGTTCACCCTCCCCGAGGAGGGCATCCTGACGCTCTACACCGACGGCCTGGTCGAGCGCCGGGGCCATGACCTGGACGAGGGGCTGGAGTTGCTCCGCCGCACGGTCGCCGACCGGGCCCAGTCCCTGGAACAGACCTGCGACGCCGTCCTGGCCCGGCTCACCGGCCGCACCAGCGAGGACGACATCGCCGTCATCATGGCGCAGGTCCGCCCGCGGGGCGCCGACCGGATCGCCACCCTGCCGCTCACCGGCGACCGCGCGATGGTCGCGCACTCGCGCCGCTTCACCCGCGAGACCCTGGAGGCCTGGGGGCTCGGCGCGCTCGCCGACTGGGCCGAACTGCTCACCAGCGAGCTGATCACCAACGCCCTGGTGCACGCCGGATCCCCCACCCAGCTACGGCTGTTCTGCAACCGGGTGCTCACCGTCGAGGTCGCCGACCAGGAGGACGAGGCCCCCCGGATCCGCCGGGCCCGCGCCGAGGACGAGGGCGGGCGCGGCATCCACCTGGTCAACGAACTCGCGCACCGCTGGGGCAGTCGCCGGACCGGCGACGGCAAGGTGGTCTGGTTCGAGCTGGAGCTCCCCCCGGGCGCCGCACCGGCGGCCTGAACGCCCCGCTCAGTCCGGGAGGAGGAGGTTGACGTCGCCGAACTCGTGCCACAGGTAGCGGTGCCGGACGGCGGCCTGGTAGCAGGCGGCGAGCAGGGGCCGGCCGGCCACGGCGGCGAGCATCAGGAGGTGGGAGGCCCGGGGCTCGTGCCAACCGGTGAGCAGTCCGTCGACGGCGCGCACGCCGCGCTCGGGGGTGACCACCAGCTCCGTCCAGCCGTCGGCCTCCCGGAGGGTGCCGTCCGGCGCGGCGGCCGACTCCAGGGCGCGGACCACGGTGGTGCCGACGGCGATCACCCGGCCGCCGTCGGCCCGGACGTGGCCGGCCAGCCGGGCGGTGGCGGCGGGGACGCGGAAGCGCTCCGCGTACGGGGCCTCGTGCGCCTCCGGCGAGGCCACCCCGGTGTGCAGGGTGATCGGCGCGACCAGCACGCCCCGGCCGGCCAGCCGGGCCACCACCTCCGCGCTGAACGGGCGGGCCGCGCTGGGCATCTCACTGCTGCCGGGGACGGTCGCGAAGACCGTCTGATAGGCCTCGATCGGCCACTCGCGGTCCACGTAGCCGTACCGGATCGCCCGGCCGTACCGCGCCAGGTACGCCAACAGCTCCGAGGGCAGGGCGAGTTCGGCGTACCAGAGGCGGGCGGTGAAGGCGGCGGTGAGCACCGCCGCGCCGCCCGCCGGCAGCTCGACCCGCAGTCCCGCGCGGGCCGGGGTGCGGTCCGGCGGGTAGTACGCCGCCGCCTCCCCCGGCACCATCCGGCGCAGCTCGACCAGGTGGGCGCCGTGCCGGTCCGGCTGCGCGGAGGACAGGTGCAGCGCGACGGGCGTGCCGTCGGGCAGCCGGCCGGACAGGGCGGCGGGGAGGGTGGCCGAGTTGTTGACCACCAGCAGGTCGCCCGGGCGCAGCACCTCGGGCAGGTCGGTGAAGCGGCGGTGCTCGACACCGCCGCCGGCCCGTCGGCCGACCAGCATCCGGACGCCGTCCCGGGCCGTGCCGCGCGTCTCCGCCGGTGCGCGGGCGGAGAGTTCGGGCGGAACGGCGAGGTCGAGGCCGAGCTCGGCGAGGGCGGTCACCGCCCACCCCCGGGCACGGTCGGGACTGCCGGGCCGCCGACGGTCAGCTCCTCGGCGGTCAGCTCCCCGACGGTCAGGCCTTCGGCGGCCGGAGCCCCGGCGGCCAGGTCCTCGGCCCGGTAGCGGCCGGACGGGGTGCGGTCGCGGAGCAGGCCGAGCAGGAGCGGCGCCACCTCCTCGGGCAGCGACTCCCCGGACAGGTCCTCCCCCGGCTCGGCCTCCTGGAGCATGGTGGTGCGCATGCTGCCCGGGTCGACCGCCCAGACCCGCAACTCCGGTTCCTCCCGGGCCAGTACGGCGGTGGCGTGGTCCAGCGCGGCCTTGCTGGCGCCGTAACCGCCCCAGCCCGCGTAGGGCACCACGGCCGCGTCGGAGCTGATGTTGAGGACGGCGCCCGCGTGCCCGCGCAGCTGGGGCAGGACCAGCTGGGTGAGGGCGATCGGGGCGAGGGCGTTGACCTCGAAGGTCTCCAGCAGGTCCGGCAGCGGGAAGTCGGCCAGCCGGGGCAGCGGCTCGGACCCGGACGCCGGGGCGCCGTTGAGCGTACCGGCGTTGTTGACCAGCAGGCTCACGCCGCCGAGGCGCTCGGCGGCCTCGGCCAGATGGGCGCGGTGGTCGTCGTCGACGACGGTGCCGGGCAGGGCGACGACCTCGGTGACGGCGGCCAGGTCGGCCTCGGCGGCGGCGAGGGCGGCGGCGCCCCGGGCGGTGATCACCAGCCGCCAGCCGTCGGCGGCGAGGGCGTGCGCGAGGGCCAGGCCCAGGCCCCGGGAGGCGCCGGTGACCAGGGCGACGGGGGCGGCGTGCGGTGCTGTGGTTCGCTGTGCTGCGTTCATGCTGCAACGATCCCGCCGCCGGGCGGGCGGCGGATCGGCCACCGGAACCGGGACCGGGTCGGACGTTGGGCTTAGACCGCCGGACCGACCCGGGCGGACTCGGTGCCCGGGCCAGTGCCCGGACCGCCGTCCGGGCCGGCGGCCCAGGCCTGCGGGTCGGTCCAGGCGGTCAGGGTGCGGCGGGTCTCGAAGCGGCGTTCGCGGCCGGTCAGCGGATCGGTGAACTCGACCACGGAGGCCAGCAGTTGCAGCGGGCCGCGGAAGTCGTCCGGGGCCGGCTCGGGCAGCACCACCGGGTACACCGGGTCACCGAGGATCGGCAGTCCGAGGCCGCTCATGTGCAGCCGCAGCTGGTGGGTGCGTCCGGTGAGCGGGCGCAGCCGGTAGCGGCCGAGCCCGTCCCGGTGCTCCAGCAGGTCGATCCGGCTCTCACTGTTCGGCGGCGCCTCGATCTCCTGCGCGGCGATCACCCCGCGCTCCTTGACGATGTGGCTGCGCACGGTGCGCGGCAGGCTCAGCCCGGGGTCGTACCGGGCGACCGCCTGGTACTCCTTGCGGACCAGGCGGTCGTGGAACAGCCCCTGGTAGGCGCCGCGGTCCTCGGGGCGCACGACGAACATGGCCAGGCCGGCGGTGAGCCGGTCCAGGCGGTGGGCGGGGCTGAGCGCGGGCAGGTCGAGGACGTGCCGCAGCCGGGAGAGCGCCGTCTCGGTGACGTGCCTGCCGCGTGGGGTGGTGGCCAGGAAGTGCGGCTTGTCCACGACCACCAGGTGCTCGTCCCGGTGCAGCACGACCAGCTCGAACGGGACCGGCACCTCGTCCGGCAGGTCGCGGTAGAACCAGAGGTGCGCGCCGGGGCGGAACGGTTCGTCCGGGGCGATCGGGCCGTGCTCGCCGACGATCTCGCCGTCGCCCAGCGCCGCGTCGATCCGCGCGGCGGCGACGGCGGGCAGCCGGTCGACCAGGTGCTCCCGCACCGTCGGCCAGGGGCCTTCGAGCGGCAGCCGGAGGTGTACCGGGTCCACGCCGCGGCGCTGCGGGAGGGGGGAGGCCGGGCGGCGGCTCTTGCGTCTCATCTCCCGGCCCAGCGTAGTGCGCGCCCCCGTCGGGCCTTCGGCCGAGGTGCCGGGCCCGGGCAGGGCGGGGAGAGTGGTCCGGAGGCCCTCGCTCCGCCGGGGGCCTCCGACCATCTGTCGGACCCCGACCGATCGGACCCCGTCGGGCCCTCCGACGGACCACTGGAGGACGCGTGACCGCCGACGGCCCGGACGGGGTGCCGCCGCTGCACCTGCCCCGGCGGACCCGGACGCTGCTGTACGGCGCGCTCCTGCTGCTGGTCGCCGCCGTGGTGGCCGCCCTGGCACTCGGCCCGGGGACCACCCTGGCGCCGCTGCTCGCGGTGGCCCCGGTCCTGGCCGGGGCGACCACCCGGCGGGCCCGGGTGCCGCTGCTGGTCGGCGCGGTGGCGCTGCTCACCGTCGGACTGCTGGAGTCGGCGAACGCGCAGCTGCCGCTGTCCGTGCGGATCAGCGTGCCGGTCACCGTCCTGGCCTCGACCCTGGCCAGCGCCGCCAGCGTCGTCCTGGTGGCGGCCCGCGAGCGGGAGCTGTTCCAGGTGCGGACGGTGGCCGAGGCGGCGCAGCGGGCCCTGCTGCGGCCGCCGCCCGAGCGGATCGGGCCGCTGCGGGTGGCGGTGCGCTACGTCGCGGCGGCGGCCGAGGCCCGGATCGGCGGGGACCTGTACGCCGTGGTCGAGACCCGGTTCGGGGTGCGGATCCTGCTCGGGGACGTCCAGGGGCACGGGCTCCCGGCGGTGGAGACGGCGGCGGACGTCCTCGGGGTGTTCCGGGAGGCGGCCCGGACCGAGCCCGATCCCGGGCGGCTCGCGGAACGGCTGGACGCGGCGCTCACCGCCCGGACGGACGCGGACCGGTTCGCCACCGCGCTGCTGCTCGACGTGCCGGCGGACCGGGGGCCGGTGCGGGTGGTGAACTGCGGCCACCCGCCCCCGCTGCTGCGCCGGGCGGGCCGGGTGAGCGAGTTGGAGCCCCCGTTCGCGGCCCCGCCGCTGGGGCTGCTCGGGCTGACCGGCGGCGGGTACCCGGCCCGGTGCTTCGACCCGGAGCCGGGCGACCTGCTGCTCCTGCACACCGACGGCGTGTCGGAGGCCCGGGACGCCGCGGGGGAGTTCTACCCGCTGGCGAAGCGGCTGCCCGGGCTGCACGGCGGGAGCCCGGCGGACCTGCTGGACGCGGTGCTGGCGGACGTCTGCGGCTGGGTCGGGAACACGGGGCTGGCGGACGACGCGGCGGTGCTGGCGCTGCGCTGGGAGCCGTGACGGGGCGGCCCGCCCCGTCACCGGGCCGGCCCCGGCCCCGATGTCAGTGCCGTGTGCAAGGCTCGGTGCACGGTCGGCGGGGAGTCTGCCGCCGGAGGACGGTCGTCGACCGACGGGTCGACCGGCGAGGGGACGGTGCCATGGGGTTCAAGGCCGAAGGGTCGTTCGAGGTGACGGCGTTCGAGCCGGTGGAGACGGAGCAGCGGGAGGGTGCGGCCTTCGGGCGGATCCACCTGGCGAAGACCTTCACGGGCGGGCTCACCGGGACGAGCGAGGTGCGGATGCTCTCCGTCGGGGGCCCGTCCGGCGCCCCGGCGTCGTACGTCGCGGTGGAGCACGTGACGGGTGAGCTGGACGGTCGCGCGGGCTCGTTCGTGCTCCAGCACGCGGCCTGGGACACCACCGGCACGACGATACGCGTGGTGCCGGGCACGGGGGCGGGCGGGCTGGCCGGGATCACCGGGGAGTTCCGCCTGAGCGTCGACGGGTCCGGCGCCCACACCTTCGTCCTGGAGTACGAGCTGGGCTGACGGCCGGCTTCCGCCGGGGCCGGGTGCCCGTCACCTCGACGGCCGTGTGCCGCGCAGGCCGAGCGCTCGGCGGCGCTGTCACGATGATGCGATCAGTGCATGATCGACATCGGAGGGTGGCGCATGTCCGGCACAACGGTGGGTCGTCCGCGGGTCACGGTCGAGGATGCGGCCACGGTGGAGGAGGTGGCCGGCCGGCTGCGGGAGATCGGGGCGGGGCTGCCGCCGGCCGACGGGGTGGCGGTCTTCAACCGGCTCTACCTCGATGTGACGGAGGCCGTCCGCGACCGGCTCGGCAGCGGGTACTTCGCCGATCCCCCGGCGATGGCCGAGCTGGACGCGGTGTTCGCCGGGCGGTACCTGCGGGCCGTGGCCACCGACACCGCCGGGCAGGAGCCGCCCGCCTGCTGGCGGCCGCTGTTCGCGCTGCGCGCCCACCCGGGCGTGCACCCGCTCCAGTTCGCCCTGGCCGGGATGAACGCCCACATCCAGCACGACCTGCCGCTGGCCGTCGTGGACACCTGCTGCCGCCGGGGCTGCGAGCCGGCCGGGATGGAGGAGGACTACCACCGGATCAACGGGCTGCTGGCCGAGGTGGAGGCGGCCGTCCGGGAGCGGCTGATGCCCGGGCCCGACCTGCTGGAGCGCGTGGAGCCGCTCACCCACCTGCTCGGCACCTGGTCGGTCGAGGCCGCCCGCGAGGGGGCCTGGGCCGCGGTCGGCGCGCTCTGGGAGCTTCGGCACCTGCCGGGTGCGGCCCGGGCCTTCACCGCCGCACTGGGCGGCTCGGTCGGGCTGCTCGGCCGCGCCCTGCTGCTCCCGCTCGGACCGTCCGGACCGTCCGGACCGTCCGGACCGCTCGGGCCGCGCGGCGCCACCCACCCGGCAGCGGCCCCCGGCACCGAGACGGCCCACGCCCCGGCAGCGGCCACCGGCACCACACCGGCCCCCGGAACGGCACCGGCCGGCCGGCTCCCCGAGGCGAGGAACCGGCCGGCCGGCGGGTCCGCCGGAGCGGACGCGAGTGATCAGGCCCAGCTGGAGTGCAGCGGCTTGCCCTCGGCGTAGCCGGCCGCACTCTGGATGCCCACGATCGCCTTCTCGTGGAACTCCTCCAGGCTGGCGGCGCCCGCGTAGGTGCAGGAGCTGCGCACGCCGGCGATGACCGAGTCGATCAGGTCCTCGACGCCCGGACGGGCCGGGTCGAGGAACATCCGGGAGTGCGAGATGCCCTCCTCGAACAGCGCCTTGCGGGCCCGGTCGTACGAGGAGTCCTGGGCGGTGCGGTTGCTCACCGCGCGCGCCGAGGCCATGCCGAAGCTCTCCTTGTACTGGCGGCCGTCGGCGGCGGTCTGGAGGTCGCCCGGGGACTCGTAGGTCCCGGCGAACCAGGAGCCGATCATCACGTTGGAGGCGCCGGCGGCCAGCGCCATGGCGACGTCGCGCGGGTGCCGCACGCCGCCGTCGGCCCACACGTGCTTGCCGAGCCGGCGCGCCTCGGCGGCGCACTCCAGCACGGCGGAGAACTGCGGCCGGCCGACGCCGGTCATCATCCGGGTGGTGCACATGGCGCCCGGGCCGACACCGACCTTGAGGATGTCGGCGCCCGCCTCGACCAGGTCGCGGACACCGACGGCGGAGACCACGTTGCCGGCCACGATCGGGACCTGCGGGTCCAGGCCGCGGACGGCGCGCAGCGCGCTGATCATGGACTCCTGGTGGCCGTGGGCGGTGTCCACCACCAGCACGTCGGCGCCGGCCTCGATCAGGGCCTTGGCCTTGCCCGCGACGTCGCCGTTGATGCCGACGGTGGCGGCGATCCGCAGCTTGCCGGCGGCGTCCACGGCCGGGGTGTACAGGGTGGCGCGCAGCGCGCCCTTGCGGGTGAGGATGCCGACCAGGCGGCCCTCGCCGTCCACGACCGGGGCGAGCTTGCGGTGCGCCTCGGTGAGCTTGTCGAAGGCGGCGCGCGGCTCGATGCCCTCGTCCAGCAGCAGCAGGTCGCGGGACATGACGTCGGCGACGCTGGTGAAGCGGTCCACGCCCTGGCAGTCGGACTCGCTGACCACGCCGACCGGCCGGCCGTCCTCGACGACCACGAGGGCGCCGTGCGCGCGCTTGGGCAGCAGGGAGATCGCCTCGGCGACGGTGGCGCCGGGGGCCAGGGTGATCGGGGTGTCGAAGACCAGGTGGCGCTGCTTGACCCAGGCGATGACCTCGGCGATGACCTCGGTCGGGATGTCCTGCGGGATGGCGACCAGGCCGCCGCGGCGGGCGACGGTCTCGGCCATCCGGCGGCCGGAGATCGCGGTCATGTTGGCCACGACCAGCGGGATGGTGGTGCCGGTGCCGTCGTTCGAGGAGAGGTCCACGCCCTGCCGGGAGCCCACGGCGGAACGGCTGGGGACCATGAAGACGTCGTCGTACGTCAAGTCGTACGAGGGCTTGAGGTCGTTCAGGAAGCGCATGAAGGGGGCTCTCTGGCTGGGAGAAATTACACCTCGGGTGCGGGTGCGGCGATGCCGCCGGGGCGCACTCGGGCGCCCTGCACCCAGCATTCGATTCTCCGTGAGGACGGAGGCAAAAGCCAGTTCGAACGCGATTGCTGGGTCTGTCCACAAACCGTGATCAATGCTCCGCGCGTAGACATGGAGGATCATCCAAAGACCGGCTCCGACGTCGGCTTTTCGCCGAGGCCGGGGCCGCTCCCGTAGCATTCACGCGGTAATGGGCGAGGCGATCGGGAAAGCGGCACCAGGCGTGGGCATCGGGCAGACGGACATCGAGCAGGACCGGACCGAGGGCACCGAGGAGGAGATCGACTACGGTCCCGGCCTCGACCCCGAGCGGTTGCGGCTCTGCCTCGAGGTGATCGCCGAACTGGACGAGCTGCATGTCGACCACCCGGACGCGATCAGCGTCCGCCAGGCCGTGGGCGGCATATTCCGCACCCTCAAGCAGCGCCGCCGCCAGGAGACCCGGGCCCGCAAGACCGCCAACGACCGCGCGGTCACCGCCCGCACCGCCACCGGCGCCCCCACCAGGATCGACGACGAGACGGCCGGCGCCTTCGGCCTGACCACCGTCACCACCACCGAGATCGCCGGCATCCTGGAGCGGCCCCGCTCCTGCTACACCTGCAAGGGCCGGTACGTCGAGGTCGACGCCTTCTACCACAACCTCTGCCAGTCCTGCGCGGCCCTGAACCGGTCCCGCCGCGACGCCCGGGCCGACCTCACCGGCAAGCGCGCGCTGCTCACCGGCGGCCGGGCCAAGATCGGGATGTACATCGCGCTGATGCTGCTGCGCGACGGCGCCCACACCACCATCACCACCCGCTTCCCCAACGACGCGATCCGCCGCTTCACCGCGATGCCGGACAGCGCCGAGTGGATCCACCGCCTCAAGGTCATCGGCATCGACCTGCGCGACCCCGCGCAGGTGATGGCCCTCGCCGACGAGGTCGCCGCCGACGGCCCGCTGGACATCCTGATCAACAACGCCGCGCAGACCGTGCGCCGCCCGCCGGAGTCCTACCGCGAGCTGCTCAACGCCGAGTCCGCCCCGCTGCCGGCCGGCGAGCTGCCGCAGTCCACCACGATCGGCCGCTTCGGCAGCGGCAGCGTCGACCTGCCCGCGCTCCCCCACCAGGCGGGCGGCGAGGAGCAGCGGCTGGCCGCCGAGGACGTCACCTCGCTCGCCCTGGTCACCGGCTCCGCCACCCCGGCCCGGATCGCGGCCGGCACGGCGATCGACGCCGGCGGCCTGGTGCCCGACCTCGCGCCCACCAACAGCTGGGTGCAGACGGTCAGCGAGGTCGGCCCGGTCGAGCTGCTGGAGGTCCAGCTCTGCAACTCCACCGCGCCGTTCATCCTGATCAGCCGGCTGCGCCCGGCGATGGCCGCCTCGGCGTCGCGCCGCAAGTACGTGGTCAACGTCTCCGCGATGGAGGGCGTGTTCCAGCGCGGCTACAAGGGCGCCGGCCACCCGCACACCAACATGGCCAAGGCCGCGCTCAACATGCTCACCCGCACCAGCGCGCAGGAGATGTTCGAGTCCGACGGCATCCTGATGACCGCGGTCGACACCGGCTGGATCACCGACGAGCGGCCGCACCCGGACAAGATGCGCCTCGCCGACGAGGGCTTCCACGCCCCGCTCGACCTGGTCGACGGCGCGGCCCGGGTGTACGACCCGATCGTGCGCGGCGAGCAGGGCGAGGACCTGTACGGCGTCTTCATGAAGGACTACGAGCGCTCCAACTGGTAGGCCTGACAGCCAACGGTTCGAAGGGGACGACGAGTTGACCACCGCACCGCAGGGCGGCACCGCCGCACCGCCGCTCGGCGGCACCACGCCGCAGGGCGGGACCACCGCACCGCTGCTCGGCGCCGGGGTCATCGTCCCCACCGGGGACGGCCGGGTGCTGGTCGGCCGCCGCACCACGGCCGGCGAGCCGCCCACCTGGAGCCTGCCGGGCGGCAAGGTCGACGCGGGCGAGTCCTTCGAGCAGACCGCGGCCCGCGAACTCGCCGAGGAGACCGGCATCGTGCTCCCCGCCGAGGGGATGCGGGTGCTCGCCGTGCACCTCGACCACGAGCTCGGCCGGCCCCGGCTGACCGCCGCCGTCCTCGCGCCGGCCAGCCTGGCCGAGGCGCTGGTCACCGAGCCGCACGCCTGCGGCGGCTGGGAGCGCTTCGCGGTGGACGCGCTGCCGGAGCCGATGTTCTACCCGTCCGCGCTGGTGCTGGGCAGCTGGCTGCCGGGACTGGCCGACGTACGGCGGGCCGGGACGCACGGCTACCCCGTCACCCGCTGAGGGCGGGCGACGGGGGCACCCGGGGCACCCGGGCGACGTGGCACCCGGGCACCGGGCGCCGGGGTCAGCCGTTGCGGACCGCCTCCGGCCCGGTGATCCGCTTCAGCAGCGGCAGCGTCGAGGCGATGATCGCGAGCGACGCGGCCAGGCCGAAGCCGGTCAGCCCGTAGTACGCGGGGCCCGGGGACACCAGGTCGTACCGCATCTGGGACTTGAGGAACAGCTCGGCCGCCGCGAAGCCGGTCCCGATCGCGAGCGCCGACACGGCCAGCAGCGGCAGCGCGCTCTCCAGCCCCAGGACCCGTTGCAGCAGCCGCAGCGGCGCCCCGGCCAGCCGCAGCATCGCGAACGGGCGGCGGCGGTCGGAGAGTCCGGCCACCACGCTCACCGCGAGGCTGCAGCCGGCGATCGGCAGGGTGGTCAGCAGCACGGCGTCGGCGAGCCTGCGCCAGCCCTGGAGCTTCTTCTGCCCCTCGGAGCTCCAGTCCTCGGCCATCCTGGCCAGGTACGACGGGAACTCGACGGTGAAGAGGGTCCGCAGCTGCTCCTTGGCCGCCGGGGAGTCGTCGGTGGTCGCGTAGACGATGGCCACCGGGAGGCCGGCGACCTCCTCGGCGGTGACCGGCGCCGACGGCCACTCCTTGTCCGGGTGCGCCTGGAGGTCGAGGACGTCGTTCCGGTCGACGGCCGCGACGACGGCCCCGGGGGCGCAGTGGCCGACGACGGGGATCTGCGCCAGCTCCGAGCAGCGCACCAGGACGGGCACGATCCGTTCCCGGCCGTACCGGGACGCGCCGATCCCTGCCGGGTTGTCGTGCAGCAGTGCCATCCCCTCGAAGCCGGGGACGGCCCGGGCCCGCGCCACCACCCCGTCGGGCACCGCGGGGAGCAGCGCCGACTGCTCCGGGCCGAGCAGCGAGGTGGCCACGACCGCCTTGCGGACCTCGGGAGCGCCGTTGAGCGCGTCCCGGTTCGCGTTGATGGTGCTCATGATGCTCAGCGTCGCGGTGGTCACGAACAGGGCCAGCACCAGGCCGGCGACCGAGCGGAAGCCGGCCCGCGGGTCGTCCCCCAGCCGGCGCATCGCGATCAGCGCGGCCGGGCGGCTGGTCCACCGGGCCACCGTCCGGGCGGCCGCCATGGTGAGCCACGGCCCGGCGACCACCAGGCCGAGCATCACCAGGACGAAGCCGGTCAGGTAGGCCGCCGACTGCGCGTCGGTGGTCGCCGGGTGGTAGGCCGCGAAGTAGCCGAGCTCGCCGAGGCCGGCCACCAGCGGCACCAGCCGCCAGGGGCCGGGCGGTTTCGGGGGGGGCCGGGGGGTGTCCCCGCGGCGCCCCCGTGGGGCACACCCCGCGGGGGGGCGGTCGGCCCGGGGGCCCCCACCGCGCTGGCTGCTGGTAGCCCCTGGGTGGACACGG